>NZ_JBHXQY010000044.1:0-17011 GCF_042716955.1 Nocardiopsis sp. NPDC058631
GGACCCGGAACGGGCGGGGACGGTGCCCGGGACGCACCGGTCACAGGAACGGCGCGACCTCGGCGGCCACCTCGGCCCCGTAGGACTTCTCCACGCGCTCCAGCAGGGACGCGGCGGTCATCGTGTACTCCTGCGGACCGTCCGCCTCCAGGCAGTGCACGGCGGTGGCGTTGCCGACCTGGGCGGCCCTCTCCAGCGACAGGCCCCAGGAGTGGGCGGCCAGGAAGCCGGCCCGGAAGGCGTCGCCCATGCCGGTGGGGTCGACGAGGTGGTCGACGGCGGCGGCGGGGACGTGCAGGCTCGGCTCGTCCCGGCGGTCGATGCGGGCGCCCTTGGCGCCCAGGGTCGTGACGCGGGTGCCGACCCTGCCCAGGACCTCGGCGTCGGACCAGCCGGTCTTCTGCTCGGCGAGGGCCTTCTCGTACTCGTTGCCGAACAGGAAGGCGGCGCCCTCGATGAGGGTGCGGACCTCCGCGCCCTCCATCCGGGCCAGCTGCTGGGAGGGGTCCGCGGCGAAGGGGATCGCGCGCGTGCGGCACTCCTCGCTGTGGCGGACCATCGCGAGGGGGTCGTCGGCGCCGACGAGCACCAGGTCCAGACCGCCGACCCGCTCGGAGATCGCCTGGAGCTCGATGTTGCGCGCCTCGGCCATGGCGCCCGCGTAGAAGGAGGCGATCTGGTTCTGGTCGCGGTCGGTGGTGCAGATGAACCGGGCGGTGTGCCGCAGCTCGGAGATGTACACGGCGGACGTGTCGACGCCGTGGCGGTCCAGCCATGCGCGGTAGTCCTCGAAGTCGGCGCCCGCCGCGCCCACCAGGAGGGGGTTGAGACCGAAGCCGCCCAGGCCGAAGCAGATGTTGGCCGCGACGCCCCCGCGTCGGACGTCCAGCTCGTCGATCAGGAAGGAGAGGGACAACTGCTGGATCTGTTCGGGGATGATCTGTTCCGCGAACCGACCCTCGAAGGACATGAGGTGGTCGGTGGCGATGGATCCGGCAACCGCGATACGCACGGGACGAAGGCTCCTTGGTGGGAGGCGTCCGGTCGGGGTGACCGGACGGGTGCGGGCATGCCGAGGACGTGCCCGTTACTGACCGCACCAGGGTATCCAGTGCCGCCCCCGCATCGGGTTCCGCCCTGCCGGGCCCCTCGGCGGGGTTCGGCGACAGCGAGGGGAGGGCGGTGGTCCGCCCTCCCCTGGTGCCGCGTCGCCGGCCGTGGCCGTCGACGGGAGCTCGCTCTCCTAGTTGAAGGAGTCGCCGCAGGCGCAGGAACCCGTGGCGTTGGGGTTGTCGATCGTGAACCCCTGCTTCTCGATGGTGTCCACGAAGTCGATCGTGGCGCCGACGAGGTAGGGGGAGCTCATCCGGTCGGTGACGACCTCGACCCCGCCGAAGTCGGTGACGACGTCGCCGTCCAGGTCGCGCTCGTCGAAGTAGAGCTGGTAGCGCAGCCCCGAGCAACCGCCGGGCTGGACGGCCACACGCAGACGGAGGTCGTCCCGGCCCTCCTGCTCCAGGAGCGCCCTGACCTTGCCGGACGCCTCGTCGGTGAGGTTGATCCCCTCGGTGACCTCGCTCTGAACCGTCATGTTGTAAAGCTCCTCTGCAAAGGGGTTGCGGCTGCCTGGCGACCCCTGGTCGCTTGGGGGACCGGCCCGCTGCGGCGGGGCCTGTCCTCTTCAACGGGTCCCAACACCCGGGGCCGGTCCGGCATTCCGCCGTGCCGCCGCTGTGTTCTCCCTGTCACCGTTGCCCAGTGCCCCCTGGTGTGGGGGAGGGCCCGGCGAAGCACGGATGTGCTCGTCGTCCCAGGGTAATTTGTCCGGCCCCGGTATGCCATCTCCAGGCGCGGCCTGTGAGCCGGGGGCCGGGGTCCCCGGCTCACAGGCCGGGCGCCCCGTAGACGGGGAACCACCGCGAGCGGTCCTGTTCCAGGGGCAGGTCGCCCCCGACCGCGGCCTCGATCTGGAGTTCGAGGGCGTTGTCCCGGCGTCGGCCGTCCCCGGTGGGCGCGAAGGGGTAGAAGGTGCCGCGCTTGTACAGGTACACCAGCGCGAGGGAGCGCGTCCCGTCCGTGAACCCGACCAGGGAGCACAGGAGTGAGGGCCCGTAGCCGTTGGCCTCCAGGGTGGAGTTGACGGCGTGCAGGTCGGTGACCAGGCCGGTGATGTCGGGGTCGGTGACCTCGCCCTCGGTTCCCGGAGGGTTGTGCGAGCGGACCACCAGCCACGTGTAGCCGTAGTCGTCGGTGACCTGGTCGACGGGTGGCCCGTCACCGGTGTCGAGCAGCGCGGTGATGTCGCGTTCCAGGTCGGCGAAGGCGGCCCCCTCGGTGGCGCGGAAGGCCGCGGAGCCCGTACCGGTGGGCCGGAACCCGGCGGCGGCCCGCAGGGTGACGGCCGCCGAGGGCAGGGCGAAGAGGGCGTCGAGGTCGGGTGTGGTCGGCTTGGAACGGCCCAGCAGGGCCCGCCAGAAACTCATGCTGTGCTTCCTCGTTGGTCGGGTGTCGGCCGCCGCGGCCCCGGTCAGCCGCCCTGACCGAGCTGCCGGGAGATCTCGGAGAGCTGTGACAGGCGCTGGTCGACCGGGGGGTGGGTCGCGACCAGCTGGCTGAAGCTGAACCCCTTGCGGGAGAGCGCGGGGGCGAAGAAGAACGCGTTGAACGGCTCCACCTGGCGCAGGTCGCGGCTGGGGATCTGCGCCATGTCACCCGTGATCTTGGTGAGGGCGCTGCCCAGCATGGAGGGGCGTCCGGTCAGGTAGGCCGCGGCACGGTCGGCCGAGAGCTCCCGGTAGCGGGACAGCGCCCGGGTGAGCAGGAAGCTGAGGGCCCAGGCGACGGCGCTGACCAGCACGACCAGGAGGGCGACCACGGCGGGCGCGGGGCCGTTGTTGTTGCTGCGGCCGGCCCCGGCGAACATGGCGAAGCGCAGTCCGGCCTGGGTGAGGAAGCCCGCGACGATCCCGAGGAATCCCGCGACCGTCATGACCATGACGTCGCGGTGGGCGATGTGGGACAGCTCGTGGGCGAGGACCGCCTCCAGCTCCGGACCGTCGAGGCGGCGCATCAGGCCCGTGGTCACGCAGATGACCGCGCTCTTCTCGTTGTGCCCGGTGGCGAAGGCGTTGGGGACGTCGGTGTCGGCGATGCCGACTCTGGGCTTGGACATGTCCGCCATGGCGCACAGCCGGTCGACCACGGCGTGCAGCTCGGGAGCCTGCTGGGGGGTGACCTCCTTGGCTCCCATGGAGAACATGGCGATCTTGTCGGAGGCGAAGTAGCTGAAGAGCGCGAACCCGGCGACGACGAGGAGGACGAGCCACACGTTGAGCCCAACGAGGACCAGACCGACGACGAAGGCCGCGTACACCAGGGCCAGGAGCCCCATGGTCGTCACCATCCGGGTGGTGAGCCCGCGGTCCGGCCTGAACTTGGAACCCGCCATGCCGCACTCCTCTCCCCGACTGTCTCGGAGTGTAGTTCGCACAGGTGAGAGGGGGGTCAAAGCGGTGTGCTGCGTGTTCCTGGCGGTGCGCCCCCTCTCCCGTCAACGGGGGTCCGGGGGTGCCGGGTTCCTCGGGGACGGGCGGACGCGGGGTGTTCCCGGGCACACGGGACCGCTGCCCCGGACGCGCCGAGGCCGCCGTGACGATGTCACGGCGGCCTCGGCGAAACACGCGCGCGCAGGCACCGAGCGCGGTTCCGACCGGCCGTGGCCAGGCCCGTCGGATCCCGCCCTGTCCGGCGCACACCTGGACGGAAGCGGTGTGCGCGGACGGAACCGGTTCCTAGCCGGGGATGAGCCCGTCGTCCTGGAGCATCTGCCGTACCTCTTCCATGCTGGCGTCGGCGTGCGGAAGGATGAACTCGGACGGTTCCAGCGCGTCGGGGGGCAGCGGCCTGCCGTCCTCCCGGACCTTCGCGAGAAGGTCGTGCAGCGCCTGGCGGAACGTCTCCTCGTCGCCCGACTCGATCGCGGACTCCAGCGCGGAGTCGAACGAGTTGAGCAGCTGCAGGTCGGCGTCGCTCAGGTCGACCTGGCCCTCACCCATGATGCGGACGATCACGAGCCCTCCCGGTTTCCGGTGCTGCCGGCGCCGTTCCCGCCCTCGATCTGAGGGGTGGAACCGCCGCTGCCGAGCTCGCTCTTCATGCGCTCCAGCTCGGCCTCGACACCGGTGGTGCTGGCCATGCGGTCGAGCTCGCTCTGGATGTCGTCCCTGGCGGTGCCGGTGACGTCGTCGAGCGCGCCGGAGGCGAGCAGTTCGTCGACGGCACCCGCGCGCGCCTGCATCTCGGCGGTCTTGTCCTCGGCACGCTGGACCGCCATGCCGACGTCGCCCATCTCCTCGGAGATGCCGGAGAACGCCTCGCTGATCTGCGTCTGGGCCTGGGCGGCGGTGTAGGTCGCCTTGATGGTCTCCTTGCGCGTGCGGAAGGCGTCCACCTTGGCCTGGAGGCGCTGCGCGGCCAGCGTGAGCTTCTGCTCCTCGCCCTGGAGGTTGGCGTGCTGTTCGCGCAGACCCTCGATCTGCGTGGTCAGGCCCGAGCGGCGGGTGAGTGCCTCGCGGGCGAGGTCCTCACGACCCTGGGTCAGGGCGGCGCGGCCCTGGGTCTCCAGCTTGCCGGACTGCTGTTCGAGCTGCTGGATCTGGAGTTCGACCCGCTTGCGGGAGGTCGCGACGTCTGCCACACCACGTCGGACCTTCTGCAGGAGTTCGAGTTGTTTCTGGTACGAGTAGTCGAGGGTTTCCCTGGGATCCTCGACAGAGTCCAAGGCCTTGTTGGCCTTGGACTTGAAGATCATCGAAAGTCGCTGAAACACGCTCATCGGCGTGGCCGTCCCCTTCTCGGTGCGTACATCGGCTGTTCCCAGCGGGCGCTTTGCCCAACCCTACGCGGTCTGGCCCGCGGTCGCCATAAAGCTATGACCGGCTACCCTGTGGGTGTGTTCCGACGTCGCTCCGCTTCCGCAGCCACGGATTCGCGTTCTGCCGAATCCGCCAGCCCCGAGGCCACTGAGGCCACCCAACCTAAGGGATACACCCCCAAGAAGGGTGTCCCCACCCCAAAGCGCAGGGAATCCGAGACGATCCCCCGCAAGCCGGTGAAGGCTCCCGAGAGTCGCAAGGAGGCGTACCGCGCCTACCGGGACCGTCTCGACCGTCAACGCGGCCAGACCGTCCGGAGTTCCGGCGGCCTCAAGGGCGTGCCCAAGGACGAGGCGCGCTACTACCGCCAGCAGGACCTGGGCGAGGCCCGGGCGTTCGCCCGCGACTTCATCGACTCGCGTCGCAGCGCCAGTGAGTTCTTCCTGCCGTTCTCCATCCTCATCATCGCCCTGCTGTTCATCAACAACCCGCTCTTCCAGGTCGGCGTGGCCTACGTGGCCTGGCCGCTGATGATGGTGACGATCATCGCCGAGGGCGTCCTGGTGGGCCGCACGGTCAAGAAGCGCGCCCTGGAGTACTTCCCCGACGACACCGCCATCAAGGGCGTCGGGTTGTACGCGGCCATGCGCCAGCTGCAGTTCCGCCGGCTGCGCCTGCCCAAGCCGCGCCTGAAGGTCGGGGAGGACCCGACGCCCCGCAACGCGCGCTGAGGCGTCGCTGCTCCCCCTCCCCCACCACGTGAGTAGGGCCGGTGTCCGCACCGGCCCTTCACTCGTCCCCGCCGGGAGCGATCCCAGACATGCATTCGCATTCCACCCGAAGAGGCACATTCCCCCACTAGAGTGCTGCCCATGGACTTTCGGCATCTAGGCAACAGCGGTCTCATGGTCAGCGAGATCGCCTACGGGAACTGGCTCACCCACGGCTCCCAGGTCGAGGAGGACACCGCCGCGGCCTGTGTCCGCGCGGCCCTGGACGCGGGCATCACCACCTTCGACACCGCGGACGTGTACGCCAGGGGCAAGGCCGAGGAGGTGCTCGGCCGGGCGTTGAAGGGCGAGCGCCGGGACGGGCTGGAGATCTTCTCCAAGGTCTACTGGCCCATGGGCGAGGGCAGGAACGACCGCGGGCTGTCCCGCAAGCACGTCCTCCGCGGCGCGGAGGACTCCCTGCGCCGCCTCGGCACCGACTACCTGGACCTGTACCAGGCGCACCGGTTCGACTACTCCACCCCGCTGGAGGAGACCATGCGGGCGTTCGAGGACCTGGTCCGCCAGGGCAAGGTCCTCTACATCGGCGTCTCCGAGTGGCGCGCCGACGAGATCGAGCAGGCGCTGAAGATCGCCGACGAGATGAACTTCGACCGGATCGTCTCCAGCCAGCCGCAGTACAACATGGTGTGGCGGGTCATCGAGTCCGAGGTCGTCCCGGTCTCCGAGCGCGAGGGCATCGGCCAGATCGTGTGGTCGCCCCTCGCCGGAGGGGTCCTGAGCGGCAAGTACAAGCCCGGAGCGGACCTTCCGGAGGGCTCGCGCGCGGCCGACCCCAAGAGCAAGCAGGCCATCGCCGACAAGGTCGGGGACCAGGTCCTGCTGGAGCGGGTCCAGCTGCTGGAGCCGCTGGCCGCCGAGGCGGGCCTGACCCTGGCGCAGCTGTCCCTGGCCTGGGTCCTCCAGAACCCGAACGTGTCGTCGGCGATCATCGGCGCCTCCCGGCCCGAGCAGGTCGAGGGCAACGTGCAGGCCGCCGGGGTCAAGCTCGACACGGACCTGATGGAGCGGATCGACGAGGTCCTCGGCGACAGCGTCAAGCGCGACCCGGCGCTGACGAAGAGCCCCGAGAACATCCGCGGCTAGCTTGACGAGGCGGCCCCGGCGCCCCTCGGGGCTGCCGGGGCCGCGTCGTGGGCGGGGGTCCCCCGGGCCCGGGTCCTCCCGGCGCCGCCGGAGGGGCCGGGCGTGCCCGGGGCGGGGCACGCTACCCGGGCACCGCTACTCGACGGGTTCCAGGGCCATCGCGTAGACCTCCCGGTCGTCCTCCAGCAGGGAGACGCGACTGACACCGCCCCCGGCGAGCTCCTGCCAGTTCTCCCCCAGCCAGCTCTCCGCGTCGCCCCGTGAGGTGAACGACTCGGACGGCAGGTCCTCCGCCGGCTGGCCGGCGCCGTCGGCCTCGTAGTACCGCCAGGTCCACGCCATGTTCGACCGCCCTTCGTCACGCAGGCCACAGTGGTGGTCACCGTGATCCTGCGCCGAGCTTAACCAAGGCTTGGTCCGGCATGCTGTTTACTCTGCTGCGTGCGTATCCGATTCCAGGGGACGGCGGGCCCCTCGGGCTGGCCGGCCCCGCAGTGCACCTGCTCGTCCTGCAACAAGGCCCTGGCCGAGCGGCGGCTGCCCCTGCGCGT
This sequence comes from Nocardiopsis sp. NPDC058631, assembly GCF_042716955.1. NCBI lineage: Bacteria > Bacillati > Actinomycetota > Actinomycetes > Streptosporangiales > Nocardiopsidaceae > Nocardiopsis > Nocardiopsis sp. NPDC058631. The sequence goes on from NZ_JBHXQY010000044.1 coordinate 7,303, forward strand.
GACGGTCGACGACCGCTTCCGCGTCCGCGAGGCGGGCGCGGTCGGCACCGTACCCCCGGGATACACCGTGTCCGCGACACCGGACGGGGCCCTGGTCGAGGGCGCCGACGGCAGCAGGCTGCTCTGCGCCCGGTCGGGCCCCGGTCCGCTGCCCGGCGTCCCCCCGGTGGAGGCGCGGGCGGAGGGGACCTCCGACTACTCCTCGGCCCGGCCGGACCAGCAGGTGGACATGGTCGTCGTGGACGCGGCGCAGCGCCCGGAGGTCATCGGCGAGCTGCGGCGCTCCGGTGTGATCGGGGTGACCACGGCCGTGGTGGCCGTGGGAGGCGACCACCGGATCCGCTCGCAGCAGGAGTTCGCCCGGCGCGCGCGGCTGTGGGGCGCCCTGGCCCCGGGGGACGGGCACGTCATGTCGTGTCCTCCGTCCGTGTGGCCGGAACCGCGCCCGCACGGGCCGCACCGGACCCTGGTCACCGGTGGCGCCCGGTCGGGCAAGTCGACGGAGGCCGAGCTGCGCCTGCTCGCGGAACCGGGGGTGGTGTACGCGGCGACCGGCCCGGTGCCGAACCCGGCCGAGGACCCCGAGTGGGCGGACCGGGTGGAGCAGCACGTGCTCCGGCGCCCCTGGTGGTGGCGGACCGAGCAGACGACCGACCTGGCCGCACTGCTCCGGCGGGCCCGGGGCGCGGTCCTGGTCGACTGCCTCGGCACCTGGCTGACCTCGGTGATGGACGAGGCGGGCCTGTGGGACGGCGTGCCGCCCCCCGACGCGGAGGAACGGGTCGAGGCGTCGGTCCGCGACCTGTTGGCGGCCTGGCGCGAGACCCGGGCCTACGTCGTGGCGGTCACCAACGAGGTGGGGTCGGGGGTGGTGCCCCCGACCCGCTCCGGGCGGCTCTTCCGCGACCACCTGGGCCGGTTGAACCAGTGGGTGGGCGCGGAGTCCGAGGACGTGGTCCTGGTGACGGCCGGCCGGATCGTGGAGCTGGGGTGAGGGCCCCTCCCCCGCGCGAGGGCCCGGCGGGAGGCGGCCCCTCCCCCGGGGCCGAGGCCGCCGGTTCCCCGGTGGCCGACGCGGTCGCCGGGGCCCGGATGGCGCTGGGCACGTTCACGGCGTTCCCCGTGCGGGTGGAGCGGGTGGACCGGACCACCGCGGGGTGGGCGATGGCGTGGGCGCCCGCGCTCGGCGCCCTCCTGGGCGTCCTCACCGGCGCGGTGGCGGCAGCGGGCGCGTGGGCCGGGCTGTCGCCCGCCTTGGCCGCGGTGCTCGCGGTGGGCCTGGGAGCGCTCGCGACGAGGGGACTGCACCTGGACGGGCTGGCCGACCTGGCCGACGGGCTCGGCAGCGGGCGCCCCGCGGAGGGTGCTCTGGAGGTGATGCGGCGGTCCGACATCGGGCCGTTCGGCGTGGTGGCGCTGGTGGTGACGCTCGCCGCGCAGGTCCTGGCGCTGGGCCAGCTGGTGGCGGCCTCGCCCTGGGCCGCCCTGTCCTGCGCCGCCGTCGCGGGCGCGACCGGACGGCTGGCGGCGACGCTGGCGTGCGGTCCGCGCGTGCCGTCAGCGCGGCCGGAGGGCCTGGGGGCCTTCGTGGCGGGAACGGTGCGGTGGCCGCGCGCGGTGGCCGCCGGGGCGTTCGTCGCCGCGGTCTGCCTCACGGGGTCGGCGCACGCGCCGGGCCTGGCCGCGGCCTGCGTCCTCGCGGCGGTGGCGGGCCTGGCCGTGGCGGGGGTCCTGCTGCTCCGCGCGGTGCGCAGGCTCGGCGGGATCAGCGGCGACGTCCTGGGCGCCCTGGTGGAGTCGGCGTCCGCCACGGTGCTGGTGGTGGCCGCCGCGGCGACGGCGTGGGTGTGAGGCCGGACCCGGTTCCCGCCGGGCGGCTCATGGCAGGGTCACCCGCGCCCGGGGATGCGGGGATGCGGGGATGCGGATGTCGCCATCGTCACATTTATTCACACGGAGTTTCACGTGCCGGTCACGGGGGGAGTCGCAAGGCCCACGGGAGTCGGCGTGCGACGCCCCCCGTGGGCGACCAGAGCCCCCCTCCCCGCGCGGGCGGGCCGGGGGCACCCCCGGGAATGCACACCGCCCCCCTCTCACGCGGAGCGCCGCGTCAGACCGCCTGGGAGGGTGGGGTGCCGCGTCCCCGCCGGGCACGGGAGGCGACTAGCATCGGGAGAGTGAGCACGTCGTTGGCAGTAAACACGGAGTCCCCCAGTTCGCTCGACGCCGACGCGGTTGTCGTCGGCTACCACTCCGGAGGCGACGCTCCGGAACCCGCGTCGGGCGCGCATGACGTCGACGCCGCCTTCTCGGGCGGCCTCGCCCCGACCCTGTCGCTCCTGGGAGCGAGCGGCGCACCCGAGGAGGTGCACACCATTGCCTCCCTCGGAGCCGTCAGGGCCCCGATCGTCGTCGCGGTCGGTCTCGGCCCGGCTCCCGCCGGGGGCCCCGTCGACTCCGACGTCCTGTCCCGCGCCGCCGGCGCCGCACTGCGGTCGCTGGCCTCGCGTCCCGGAGGAGCCGGCCGGGTCGTCCTGGCCCTGCCCGCCGGGACCGCCGCCGAGGCGGGGGCCGTCGCCCTCGGCGCCCAGCTCGGGAGCTACGCCTTCGACCGGTACCGCACCGGCGACAAGGCCCGGAAGCAGTCCGAGGACCGCGCGGCCGGCACGCTGACCCTGACCACCTCCGCCCCGGGCGCCGGCGACGCCGTCGAGCGCGCCGCGGTCCTGGCCGAGGCCGTCAACTTCACGCGCGACCTGGTCAACACCGCCCCGGCCGACCTCGTCCCCGAGGACCTGGCCGCCGCGGCCCAGGAGATCGCCCAGCAGGCCGGCCTCCAGATCGAGGTCCTCGACGAACAGGCCCTGTCCGAGGGCGGCTACGGCGGGCTGACCGGCGTCGGCCAGGGGTCGTCCAACCCGCCCCGCCTGGTCCGCCTCGCCCACAGCCACCCGGAGGCGACCAGAACCGTCGCCTTCGTCGGCAAGGGCATCACCTTCGACTCGGGCGGCCTGTCCCTCAAGCCCGCGGGCTCGATGGACTGGATGAAGTCCGACATGGCCGGCGCCGCCTCCGTGCTCGCCGCCATGCGGGCCATCTCCACCCTGGGCCTGAAGGTCAACGTCGTCGGCTACCTGGCGGTGGCCGAGAACATGCCCAGCGGCACCGCCCAGCGCCCCTCCGACGTCCTGAGCATCTACGGCGGCAAGACCGTCGAGGTGCTCAACACCGACGCCGAGGGCCGCCTGGTCATGGCCGACGCCCTGGTCCGCGCCCAGGAGGACCAGCCCGACCTGATCGTGGACATCGCCACGCTGACCGGCGCCCAGCTGGTCGCGCTGGGCACCCGGGTGTTCGCGGTCATGGGCAACGACGACGGCGTGCGCGACGCGATCGTGGCCGCGGCCGGGGCGGAGGGCGAGGCCTCCTGGCCGATGCCGCTCCCCTCCGACCTGCGGGCGGGACTCGACTCCGCGGTCGCCGACATCGCGAACGTGGCGGGCGAGCGCTGGGGCGGCATGCTCTCGGCGGGCGTCTTCCTCCAGGAGTTCATCGGCGAGGGCGTCGCGTGGGCGCACCTCGACATCGCGGGCCCGTCCTTCAACCACGGCGGTCCGCACGGCCACACCCCGAAGGGCGGCACCGGCGCGGGAACCCGCACCCTGGTCCGCATCGCCGAGGAGTACGCCGAGTAGTCACCGTGCGCGGACGGTACCCCAGTGAGCCGGGGCCCGCCCGCACGCGGCCACCGCGGTCGTCGGCGCCCTCCCCCGTCTCCGGGCACGACCCGCGGATACACCACCCACACCAGCCACCACAAAGAGGAGTTCGTTCCCGTGAGTGAGAACGGCGGCACCTTCGACCTCGTCGTCCTAGGCGGCGGCAGCGGCGGCTACGCGGCAGCGCTTCGCGCCGCGGAGCTGGACATGAGCGTCGTCCTGATCGAGAAGGACAAGCTGGGGGGCACCTGCCTGCACCGCGGCTGCATCCCCACCAAGGCCCTCCTGCACTCGGCCGAGGTCGCCGACTCGGCCAAGGAGAGCGAGGCCTTCGGCGTCCGGGCCAGCTTCGAGGGCATCGACATCGAGGCCGTGCACAAGTACAAGGACAAGGTGATCGGGGGCCTGTTCAAGGGCCTGACCGGTCTCGTCAAGTCCCGCAAGATCACCGTCGTCGCGGGTGAGGGCAAGCTCACCGGCAAGGACGAGGTGACCGTCGACGGAGCGGTCTACAAGGGCAGGAACATCGTCCTGGCCACCGGTTCGCGGCCCAAGACCCTGGGCCTGGACATCGACGGCGAGAAGGTCATGACCAGTGACCAGGCCCTCGACCTGGACCGGGTCCCCGAGTCCGTCATCGTCCTGGGCGGCGGCGTGATCGGCGTGGAGTTCGCCAGCGTGTGGCGTTCGTACGGCGCCGACGTCACCATCGTCGAGGCCCTGCCGCACCTGGTGCCGGTCGAGGAGGAGTCCAGCTCCAAGCTGCTGGAGCGCGCCTTCCGCAAGCGCAAGATCAAGTACGAGCTCGGCACCCCGTTCGAGTCGGTCAAGACCACCGACTCCGGTGTGACGGTCACCCTCAAGGGCGGCAAGACCCTCGACGCCGAGGTCCTGCTGGTCGCCATCGGGCGCGGCCCCGTCTCGGAGGGCCTGGGCTACGAGGAGCAGGGGATCACCCTGGACCGCGGCTTCGTCACGGTCGACGAGAACCTGCACACCGGTGTCGGCGGCGTCTACGCCGTGGGCGACCTCATCCCCACCCTCCAGCTCGCCCACGTCGGCTTCGCCGAGGGCATCTTCGTCGCCGAGCACATCGCCGGGCAGAACCCGCCCGCGATCGACTACGACGGTGTTCCCCGCGTCACGTACTGTGAGCCCGAGGTCGCCTCCGTGGGCCTCACCTCCGCGGCGGCCAAGGAGCGCGGCCACGACATCGTGGAGATGAACTACAACCTGGCGGGCAACGGCAAGAGCCAGATCCTCCAGACGTCCGGCGCGATCAAGGTCATCGCCGAGAAGGACGGCCCGGTGCTGGGCGTCCACATGGTCGGCAGCCGCGTCGGCGAGCTGATCGCCGAGGGGCAGCTCATCTACAACTGGGAGGCGCTGCCCTCCGAGGTGGCCCAGCTCATCCACCCGCACCCGAGCCAGTCGGAGGCGCTGGGCGAAGCCCACCTCGCGCTCGCGGGCAAGCCGCTGCACGTTCACGACTGACCGCACCACCCGGGGGCGGGCCCACACGGCCCGCCCCCGCACACATCCGCGCTGCCCAGTCAAGGGGTTGGGCAGAGACCGCGCCCAGATCCAACGAGGAACCCATGCCGACTTCCGTTTCCATGCCCGCCCTGGGTGAGAGCGTCACCGAGGGGACCGTCACCCAGTGGCTGAAGAACGTGGGCGACACCGTCGAGGTAGACGAGCCGCTCCTTGAGGTCTCCACCGACAAGGTGGACACCGAGATCCCCTCCCCGGTCGCCGGTGTCCTCACCAAGATCCTGGTGGACGAGGACGAGACCGTGGAGATCGGCGCCGAGATCGCCGTCATCGGCGGCGAGGGCGAGAGCGCCGACGAGGCCGAGCCCGCACCCGCCGCCGAGACCGCCCAGCCCGAGGCCGAGCCGGAGCCCGAGCCGGAGCCCGAGCCGGAGCCCGAGGCCAAGGCCGAGCCCGAGCCGGAGCCCGCCGCGGAGCCCTCCGCGCCGGCCGCCTCCTCCGACGGCCCGACCACGTCGGTGACGATGCCCGCCCTGGGTGAGAGCGTCACCGAGGGGACCGTCACCCAGTGGCTGAAGAACGTGGGCGACACCGTCGAGGTGGACGAGCCGCTCCTTGAGGTCTCCACCGACAAGGTGGACACCGAGATCCCCTCCCCGGTCGCCGGTGTCCTCACCAAGATCCTGGTGGACGAGGACGAGACCGTGGAGATCGGCGCCGAGATCGCCGTCATCGGCGGCACCGGTGGCGAGGCCCCGTCCGCCTCCGAGGCGCCCGCTCCCGCTCAGGCCGAGCCGGTTCCGGAGCCGAAGTCCGAGCCGAAGCCGGCCCCGAAGGCGAAGCCGGAGCCCGAGCCCGAGGCGAAGCCCGAGCCCGAGCCCGCCGCGCGCGCGGAGTCGGCCGACGACGGCCCGTCCGTGGACATCGAGACCCTCAGCGGCACCGGCCGGGCCTCCGGCACCGACGCCGTGGGCGAGGCGTACGTGACACCGCTCGTGCGCAAGCTCGCCTCCGAGCACCGCGTGGACCTGGGCCGTGTGAGCGGCACCGGCGTGGGCGGACGCATCCGCAAGCAGGACGTGCTCAAGGCCGCCGAGGAGCAGAAGGCTGCCGCCGCGCGCGCCTCCGCACCCGCCGCTCCGTCCTCGGCCCCGCGCAAGGTCGCCGCCGACACCTCGCTGCGCGGGCGCACCCAGAAGCTCACGCGCCTGCGCCAGGCCATCGCGGACCACATGGTGGAGTCGCTGCACGTCGCGGCGACGGCCACCCAGGTCATCGAGGTGGACGTCACCAAGATCGCCCGCCTGCGCGAGCAGGTCGCCAAGCGTGACGGCGCCACCCCGGACTTCTTCGCGTTCTTCGGGCTGGCCGCGGTGGAGTCCCTCAGGACCCACCCCAAGCTCAACGCGGTCATCGACGGTGACAAGCAGGAGGTGACCTACTACGACGTCGAGAACCTCGCCGTCTCGGTGGACACCGAGCGCGGGCTGCTCGCCCCGGTCGTCAAGGACGCGGGCAAGCTCGGCCTCGACGGGCTCGCCCGCACGATCACGGACCTGAGCGAGCGCGCCCACACCGGCAAGCTCGGCCCGGACGAGCTGGGCGGCGGTACCTTCACCATCGCCGAGACCGGGTGCACCGGTGCGCTGTTCGGCACGCCGATCATCAACCAGCCGCAGGTGGCCATCCTCGGCACCGGCGCCATCGTCAAGCGCCCCGTCGTGGTCGAGGACCCGGCCATGGGCGGCGAGGTGATCGCGGTGCGTTCGATGGTCTACCTGTCGCTGGCCCACGACCACCGCCTGATCGACAGCGCCGACGCCGGTCGCTTCCTCCAGACCGTGAAGGAGCGGTTGGAGGAGGGCGACTTCGAGCGCGAGCTCGGTCTGGGTTAGGACCCGTGCGGGCCTGTCGGGCCGGGTGCCGTCGTCGGCGCCCGGCCCGACGCCGTTGACGGCGTGCCCGATTTGACCTGAATCGCGGTTCAGGTCCTAACGTTGGTTCGTCAACCGGAAGAGAACGGACGCCGTTCCGCCCGAATCCCCGTGGGGCCGACGGTCCCCGCGTGCCCAGGGCCGTCAGGCACGAAGACGACGAGGACCACATGGACAACCTTCGGATCGCGGTCATTCTCGCTGGCAACAGCAGAGGCCAGACCGGCCCCGCCGTCTCACGATGGTTCGTGGAACGCACCGTGAAGCACCCCGACCCCCGCCTGCGGTTCGACATCCTGGACGTGAGCGGCATCGGCCCCGATGACGGACACGGCGGGCCGATGGCGCCCCACGCCGCGGAGATCGTCGACGCCGCAGACGGGTTCGTGGTCGTCACGCCCGAGTACAACCACGGCTACCCCGGCGGGTTGAAGAGCGCGATCGACTCCGCTCGCCGGGAGTGGTTCGCCAAGGCCGTGGGGTTCGTGTCCTACGGGGGCATGTCCGGCGGTCTGCGGGCGATCGAGCAGCTGCGCTCGGTCTTCTCGGAGCTGCACACCGCCACGATCCGGGACACGGTCAGCCTGCACAACGCGCAGACGATGTTCGGCGCGGACGGGGAGCCGGCCGTGGACATGTCCCACTCGGAGGCGGCCGTGGAGAGGATGCTCGACCAGCTGGCCTGGTGGGCGCTCGCCCTGCGCGACGCCCGCGAGGCGCGCCCCTACCCCGGATAGCGGGCTGACCGGACACGTGACCCGTGTGACGTGAGAGTCCCCGCCCCCGGTGGGCTCGTACCTGTGGCGAGGTCGACGCCCAAACTCGCCGCGGGTACGGGACCCGGGGGCGGGCCCGGCTACGGTCGGCGCCCGCCAAGCCGGGCCGGGGTACTCCTGTCCGCTTCCTTGCCGGGGTGGAGGCGTCCCCGCCCGGAGGTCAACGGGACCCCCTCCGCAAGGAGGGCCAGCGGCGCCGGATCCGGTCCACGGGGGGACGCCACGGCAGCCACGGCAGCCACGGCACCCCGGGCGGGTGCGGGACCTCCAGGCCGCCCTCGTCCTCCCGCAGCGCCTCCTCGGCCTCCTCGAACCTGATACCGGCGAACACCATGATGTCGGTGGCGACCATCTCGACCGCCAGGTGCGTGGCGATGGTCACCGGGTCGGCCTCCGCACCGCCCGAGCCGAACCTCCGGGCGGACCGGAGGGCCCCCTCCACCGCGTGCTGACGCGCCTGACGGCTGCTGAGGCCGTCGGCGAGCGTGTACAGCGCCGAGGCCATGCGGCTCACGATCGGCGCGAGTTCGTGGCGCTCGTCCTCGCTCATGGCGGCGGTGGTCCGGGCGAGGAACAGACAGCTCTCCCCGAGCAGGATGAGGCGGTCGATGACCTCGTCCTCCGCCAGCACGGGCGCCGGGTCGCCCCACCTGATGGTGGAGAGCCGGATGGTGTGGCGGCTGTTCTCCCTGGCGCGGCTGAGCTCGGTCATCGGCCTGCTCAGGTCACCCAGCCACGTGACCATCTGCTCGCTGGAGGACTCGTCGTCCCGGCGCAGGGCGCGGCCGGAGACGTCGAGCATGTGGGCCATCTCGGTCAAGGCGTCCGACTCGATCCGGCGCAGGATGGCGACCAGCCGCGCGGGGAACAGCAGCTGGCTGAACACGAGCGCCACCCCGGCTCCGATGAGCGCGTCGGTGAGCCGGTCCAGCCCGGCGTTCCCCCCTCCGAAGTTCAGGGCGAACACCACGGTGAGGATCGCGCTGGCGGCCGCCTGGCCGATCACGATCCGCTGGACACCGATCGCCAGGGCTGCCGTCATCGCCAGGCCGACGCCCAGCGCGAGCGCCCCGTAGCCGCCGCCACCGGTCAGGAAGATCGCGGCCTCGCCGGAGAGGATGCCGAACACCACGCCCGTCAGCAGCCGGACCGCGTTGGCCCCCCTCTCCCCGCCCGAGGTGTTGAGCGCGATGACGGCCGCGATCGGCGCGAAGAAGGGGTCGTGCCCCTGGACGAGGCCTCCGGCCACGGTCCAGGCCACCACTGCGGCCATGACGGCCTGGAGCACCGACCAGGCGTGCGTGGTCACCCGTTCCCGGGCGTTCTCCGCCGCCTCCGCCAGCCGCCGCCATCCGACGCCCACCGATGAGGCCGACCTGCTCACAGCCGCCTCAGGGTCCGGGCGCCGGCGGCGTCGTGGAGTCCGGTACGGCTCCGTCACCGGGGAGGGCCCCGGCGGCACGGACGTGGAGCATGGTGACGCCTTCCTGTCCTTGGCGCCTCGGGCGCGAACGGGCACTGGCGTCCATGCTGCGCCGCGGCCACCCGCATCGGGAGCGGACACACCGGTGGGGGCCGACCATGGCCCAGTCCTTACCCTCGCCGCACCCGGGCGGGCACCGGTACGGGCGCACGGGGCGCCGACCGTCCGGTCGGGGCCTCGGAGGGAGGTGGGGCGGGGACGGAGACCAGGGGGTGGGGACGGCGGACGGGGGGGGGGGGGGGGGGGCCCCCCGCCGGTGGTACCCCCGCCAACACCCACCCCCAAGAAAGACCAACGTCTCAT
>NZ_JBHXQY010000044.1:17021-38080 GCF_042716955.1 Nocardiopsis sp. NPDC058631
GGGTCCGGCCGCAGGCGCCCCCGACCTTCCGCTGGGGCCCTCGCGGGTTGGGGGGGGGGGCCCGGACACCCGGGGTGGGGTACGGCGCACGGGGCGGCGCCTGTGCCGCCGCCCCGTCTTTCTACCCCACCAATCACCATCCCCTGATGATCCCCATCATCAAAGGTCTGTGGACGGGCGCCACGACAGCCAGCCCGACAGCGTGTCGCCCACGGTGACTCCGCGCTGACGCGGAGTCCCCTGTTCCACCTTCAAAGTAGAAGAGTGGGAGGCCTCCCCGCAGCGTTTTCGCAGAAAAAACCGGAGAGATTTCCCGGGGGTGCTCCTCGCCGCACCTTCCGTGCCCTCTTCGGAGGGAGGCCGGGGATCCTCCGGGTAGACCCTGGGCATGAGAGTGGCGATCACGGGAGCCTCCGGGCTCATCGGCAGGGCGCTGACGGCGTCCCTGCTCGAAGACGGACACACGGTGGTGCGCCTGGTGCGGCACCTTCCCAGGGGTGCGGACGCGACGAACGTGGAGGAGGCGGAGTGGCGCCCCGAGCAGGGGCGTGTCGACACCGTCGCCCTGCACGAGACCGACGCCGTCGTGCACCTGGCGGGGGCACCGATCGGTCCCGCGCTGTGGACCAGGCACCGGCGCGCGGTCATCCGGCGCAGCCGGATCCGCGGCACGCGCACCCTGGCGCAGGCACTGGCGGGGATGTCCTCCCCTCCTCCGCGGCTGCTGACGGCGTCGGGGATGCACTTCTACGGGGACACCGGGGGCGCGGTGGCCACCGAGGAGAGTCCGCCGGGCGCCGGCTTCCTGGCGCAGACCTGTCAGGCGTGGGAGAAGGCCGCGGACCCGGCCCTGGAGGCGGGGCTGTCGGTGGTGTACATGCGCACGGCGGTGGTGCTCGACCGCTCGGGAGGCCTGCTGCGCACCCTGCTGCCGCTGTACCGGGCGGGTCTGGGCGGGCGCCTGGGGTCGGGGGCGCAGTACATGAGCTGGATCGCGCTGCGCGACCAGGTCGGGGCGATCCGGTTCCTGCTGGAGCACCCGGAGGTGACCGGCCCGGTGAACATGTGCGCGCCGGAGCCGGTGAGCAACGCGGCGTTCACCCAGGCCCTGGGCGAGGTCCTGCGGCGCCCCACGATCCTCCCGGTTCCCGCGACGGCACTGCGCGCGAGTCTGGGGGACTTCGCGGAGGAGACCTCCCTGATCGACCTCAGAGCCGCGCCCGAACGCCTGGAGAAGGCCGGGTATTCCTTCCACCTGCCCACCATCGACAGTGCGCTATCCGACATCCTGGCCCGACCCGCGCCCCGTACCGGGGCGTAAGCTGGCTGTGTGAGTGATCTCGTTTACGCATGGCTGGGCGACGATCCCGTCCCGTACCACCAGGGCTGGGATCTCCAGAAGCGGCTCCATGAGGGCCGCGTCGCCGATGAGGTGGCCGACACCGTCCTGTTCCTGGAACACGAGCCCGTGTACACCGCCGGAAAGCGCACTGGGAGGTGGGATCGTCCCATCACCGACCCCGGTGCCCCCGTCGTGGACATCGACCGGGGCGGCAAGATCACCTGGCACGGCCCCGGCCAGCTGACGGTGTACCCCATCGTGCGGATGCCGGACCCCGTGGACGTGATCGCCTACGTGCGCATGCTGGAGGAGGCCATCATCCGCACCATCGCGGAGTACGGCCTGACCGGCAGGCGGGTGGAGGGACGCACGGGGGTGTGGCTGGACGCCGACCCCGGACGCGGCCTGATCGAGCGCAAGGTCGCCGCCATCGGCTGCCGGATCGCCCGCGGGGTCGGTATGCACGGACTCGCGTTGAACTGCAACAATGACATGTCGTGGTTCGACCGGATCGTCCCGTGCGGAATCACCGACGCCGGGGTGACCTCGCTCTCCGCCGAGCTGGAACGCGAGGTGACCGTGGCCGACGTGAGACTGCGGATGGAACGGCACCTGGCGGACGTCCTCGGCGCGCAGGGGTACAGCCGCGCCGACGGCGCCGAGCTGCTCGCCGGAGCCGTCGCCCGTGGATGAGACACCACACCATGAGCCAGTCCCGACCGGGACACAGCCGCCCCCACGAAGGGCGAGAGGGTCCCGTCACGGGGCACAGAAGGGAACGGGTTCACGTTGACCATCGCTCCTGAGGGCCGCAAGCTGCTGCGCGTGGAGGCGCGCAACAGCGAGACCCCCATCGAGAAGAAGCCGCCGTGGATCAAGATCAAGGCGCACATGGGGCCCGAGTACACCGAGCTCCAGTCCCTGGTCAAGAGCGAGGGCCTGCACACGGTCTGCCAGGAGGCCGGGTGCCCCAACATCTTCGAGTGCTGGGAGGACCGCGAGGCCACGTTCCTCATCGGCGGCGACCAGTGCACGCGCCGCTGCGACTTCTGCCAGATCGCCACGGGCAAGCCCAGCGCCCTGGACCGGATGGAGCCGACCAAGGTCGCCAACTCCGTGAAGAAGATGGAGCTGCGCTACGCCACCATCACCGGTGTGGCGCGTGACGACCTGGAGGACGGCGGCGCCTGGCTGTACGCCGAGACGGTCCGCAAGATCCACGAGCTCAACCCGGACACGGGTGTGGAGCTGCTCATCCCCGACTTCAACGCCGACCCCGACCAGCTGGCCGAGGTGTTCGGCTCGCGGCCGGAGGTCCTGGCGCACAACGTCGAGACGGTCCCGCGGATCTTCAAGCGCATCCGTCCCGGCTTCCGCTACGAGCGCTCCCTCCGGGTCATCACCGAGGCGCGCGCGGACGACCTCGTCACCAAGTCGAACCTGATCCTCGGCATGGGCGAGACCCGTGAGGAGATCAGCGAGGCGATGCGCGACCTGCACGAGGCCGGGTGCGACCTGCTCACCATCACCCAGTACCTGCGCCCCTCCAAGCTGCACCACCCGATCGACCGGTGGGTGAGGCCCGAGGAGTTCGTGGAGCTGGGTGAGGAGGCCGAGGAGATCGGCTTCGCCGGTGTCATGTCGGGTCCGCTGGTGCGTTCGTCCTACCGTGCCGGGCGCCTGTACAAGCAGGCCCGCGAGAAGCGGGACGCGGAGAACGCCGCCCTGGCTGGCAAGGCATAACGGGCATTCCACCCGAGTCGTGACCAAGCTGGAACGGTGGCCCACGGGCCACCGTTCCTCATGCGGGGGCACGGACACATATCCTGGTGGCGAGAGGCGCCCAGCTGGCTGGCGCCGCAAGGCGCCGCACCAAGGTCGACCGCGAAGAGGAGGCAAGGCAGCCCAGGGATCCCCGTCCCCGCCGACACAGCGTCGGCGCGCGCTGCCTGAGAGCACGATGGCGAAAAAGCCCAAGGGTTCAGAGACCCCGACCCCCGCCAAGGGCGGGGCCGAGAAGGAGCCGGGACGGCTCAAGCAGATCGGCATGGTCGCCAAGGTCGTCCACCAGCAGAGCCCCCGCAGCATCCCGCTGGCGGTCGGCGTCGCGGTGGTCGTCCTCGCGGTCTTCGTCGGTATCGGCATCTGGACGGGTTCCTGGATCCTGTGGCCGCTGACGGGCCTGCCGATCGCCTTCCTGACCGGGTTCATCATCTTCACGCGCTCCGCGCAGCGCGTCCAGTACAAGATGCTGGACGGCCGTCTGGGCGCGGGCATGGCGATCCTGGACAACATGCGCGGCAACTGGGTGGTCGAACCGGGCGTGGCCGCCAACAAGCAGATGGACGTCGTCCACCGCGTGGTGGGCCGTCCCGGCGTGATCCTGGTCGGCGAGGGCGACCCGGGCCGCCTCAAGCCGCTGATCGCCGGGGAGAAGAAGCGGGTCGCGCGGGTCGCGCACGACACGCCCATCTACGACTTCAAGGTCGGCAACGGCGAGGGCCTGGTGCCGGTCTCCAAGCTCCAGCGCACGCTGGTCAGGCTCCCGCGCAACCTGGACAAGTCCGGGGCCGCCGAGCTGAACTACCGGCTCAGGGCCCTGCCCGCCAAGATGCAGATGCCCAAGGGGCCGATGCCCAAGGGCGCGAAGATGCCCCGGGGCATGCGCGGCCAGTCCGGCGGCTAGCGAACCGGGCAGGCCTCTCACGCACACGTGGAGGGGGCCGTCGCACCGACAAGGTGCGGCGGCCCCCTTTCTTTCGTGTTCGGGACCGGGGTACGACGCGGGCACGTGGCCGCCGGGCCGGCGATCGAGCCCACGGCGCGGGACGGCGGGCGTGGAGGAGCGGCCCCGGCCCGGTCGTCGCCGAGCACGGACAGGGCGGCGGTGACACCGGCCCGCCCGGTGAGGGTCGTGCCGCGCCCGTCCGGGAGCGCGGGGAGAGGGCCCGCCTACCGCCCGGGTGCCCGCAGGAAGCGGAGAGGCCCCGCGGGCACCGGATCCGGTGTCCGCGGGGCCTCTCGACGCCGTCGGCGCGGTCTCGGGACCGCGGGGGCTACTCGCAGGAGACCGTGTCGTCCTCGGCCGAGGTGCCCTCCAGGCCTTCGAGGGCGCCACCGCCCCCGTCGCCCTCTCCGCCCCCGTCGCCCTCGAAGGTGATGGGGCCCCAGTCGTCGACGCCCATGACCAGTTCCAGCTCGGGTCCGAGGTCGGGGACCTCCTCGATCTGGGCGGCCGTCAGCACCGAGGCGAGCTCCTCGGCCTGCGCCGCCTGGTCGGGGCCGTGGTAGACCGTCGTCGCGGTGGGCTGCCGGGCCTGCGGGTTGCCGGTCCCCGTGACGACGAAACCGCCCTCCAGGAGGCGCTGCTCGACCTGGCTGCCCAGCCCGTTGACGCCCGTGCCGTTGAGGACCCGGACGGACACGTCCCCGGGCTCGACGGAGGCCTCCTCGGCCTCCTCGGCCTCCTCGCCGCCCTCGTCCTCGCCCTCCTCCTCCGCCAGCGCCTCGCCGGAGGCCACCGAGGCGAAGAGCTCGTCGGCGGCGGGCTGGTCGAAGGCGACCTTGTTCGGGTTGCTCGGAGCGTCGACGACCGGGACCGTCACCATGTTCATCCGGCCGAGGTCCACATCGCGCATGGCGATGGCCAGCTCCGCCATGCGTTCGGTGGTGAACCCGTCGTCGGTCACCATGCTGTCGGTGACCGAGCCGATGAAGTCGTAGAGGGTGGTCGGGCTGGACAGGATGTCGCCGCTGGTGACCTCCCGCAGGATCGCGCCGATCAGCCTCTGCTGGTTCTCGATCCTGTTCAGGTCGCTGCCGAACTCGGTGCTGTCCCGGGAGCGGGCCAGCCCGAGCGCCTCCTCGCCGCCGAGGGTCTGCATCCCGGCCTCCAGCTGGAGGTGGGCCTTGGGGTCGTCGATCGCCTCGGGAACGCACATCTCGACGCCGCCGACGGAGTCGACGATGTTCTGGAAGCCGGCGAAGTCGACCATCACCATGTGGTCGAGGTGGATGCCGGTGAGCGTCTCCACGGTGTTGCCCTGGCAGTCCATGCCGCCGTAGGTCATGGCGTGGTTGAGCTGGTCCACCGTTCCGGCGGAGACCCCCGGCGCCTCGTCGTTGGGCGCGCAGTCGGGCATGTCGACGATCAGGTCGCGCGGCATGTTGACCATGGTCACGCCGCCCTGGTCCACGTCGATGCTGACCACGACCAGCACGTCGGGCCGGATGCCGTTCAGCTCGTTGTAGGAGGCGTCCTCCCCCGCGCGCTCGTCGGTACCGAGCAGGAGGATGTTGTGGAGGCCCTCCACCTGGCTGGGGCGGTCTCCCCAGGCGTCGGGGTTGACCTCCTCGGTGGCGATGCCCAGGGCGTCCCGGTATCCCGCGTAGACGGTCAGGCTCGACGCGATGAGCAGGCCGGTCACCCCGCACGCGATCCACTGGCCAAGGCTCATCCTCGCGGCGAGGGCCGATGACACGTTTCTGGGAGCCAAGGGGGCACCTGCGATCCGGTATGGGACAAGGGCGGGTCCGCTCGGAGGAGAGCGCCGCGCGTACTGCGCGGGGCGGAGCGAACGTAACGGCCGGATCGTACCGGAAGGGCACGCATCGTGTCAGATCGTATCCGGCTCGGCGGTTCCGATCAGCAGGCGCTCTCCGCTTCCTCCGCGGTGATGCCGTCGAGGTCGTCGGTGACCGAGATCTCCGGTTCGGAGGAGCCCCCGTCGGCGAACCCGGCCCAGTCGGGGGCCAGGACCAGTTCCAGGGTCTGGGCGAGGCCCTCGGCCTCCTCCGTGACCGCGGACTCCATCGATGCGGCCAGCATCTCGGCCGCGGCCTCCTGACCGGGGGCGTGGTAGACCGTGGTGAACTCCGGGAAGCGGGCCACGGGGTTGCCGGTCCCGGTGACCGTGTAGCCCTCCGCGGCCAGGACCGCCTGGACCTCCAGGGCGAGGCCGTCGACACCCGCGTTGTTGAGGATCTCCACGGAGACGTCCGCCGGTGCGGGAGCCTCCTCGGCCTCCTCGCCGGCCCCCTCCTCGCCGGACTCCTCCTCGTCCCCGCCGCCGGCGAGGTCCGCTCCCGCGTTGATCGCCTCGAACAGCGCGGGGGCGGCGTCGCTCATGATCAGGCGGTTGGGGTCGGCGGGGTGCTGGCCGTTGGGGACGGTCACGAACTGGATGCGCTCCAGGTCGACCTCGCGCATGGAGATGGCGAGGTCGGTCATGGTGTCGACGGTCAGCTCGTCGTCGGTGCTGACCGAGTCGGTGACCGCGCCGAGGAAGTTGGTGATGGTGACCGGGCTGGTCATGACCTCGCTGCTGAGCACCTGGCGCAGCATCGCGCCCATGAACTCCTGCTGGCGGTCGATGCGGGACAGGTCGCCGCCGTCGCCCTGCGCGTAGCGGGAGCGCACGAACCCGAGGGAGTCCTCGCCGTCCAGCGTCTGGAGCCCGGCGTCCAGGACCAGGTGGGCCTTGGGGTCGTCCACGGGTTCGGGGATGCACATCTCCACACCGCCGATGGCGTCGACCATGTCCTTGAACCCGGTGAAGTCCATCATGACGAAGTGGTCCAGGTGCACGTCGGTGGCCACCTCGACGGCCTGCCACTGGCAGCCGATACCGCCGAACGTCATCGCGGAGTTGATCATGCCGCTGTGCGGCGACATCCCCTCGTACCCCTCGACCGCCTCGCACGCGGGCAGGTCCACGACCAGGTCGCGGGGCAGGTTCACGAGGGTGGCCGCCCCGTTGTCGACGTTGATGCTGGCGATGAGCATCGTGTCGGGCCGTGCGCCCTCCGCCTCGCCGTAGTCGGCGTTCTCGCCCGAGCGCACGTCGGAGCCGATGATGAGCAGGTTCATCACGCCCTCGACGCTGGTGGGGCGGTCCCACGTCGTGTCCACCTGCGTGGTGGTGATGTTGCCGACGATGCCCTGGTACCAGCCGTAGCCGCCCAGGCTCACGATGACGGCCAGGGCGGTGGCCGCGCAGGCGACCCACTGCCCTGCGGACATCCGCACGGCACCGAGCACGCCGGAGGGACGGGAAGTGGAACGTCTGCCAGCCATGCGAACCTTCGGAGGGTGCGGTGGGACCTGGTGGGGAGGGTGTGGGGGCAGGACACCGTGAGGGTCGCGACCGTCCCCGGGAAAAGCGATGAACGGATGCTAACAGCAGCGGGAACCCGGCCCGTACCACCGCGTTTGCGACTCCGGCAGGAATATCCGCCTACGGTGCGCGCTCAGTAACGGGTCGCGACCGTGCCCGCGGCGCGATCGTGCAGGCCCCGGGTGTCCCGGTCGTAGATGACGGCGGGGATGACCAGGCACAGCAGGAGCGTGCGCACGGTCATCGACACGAACCAGGGCCAGGAGCGCTCACCGGTGGCGGTGATGCCGACACCGACGAGGCGGCGCCCGACTGTCGTGCCGAAGAGGGTCAGGAGGATGACGCTCATCACCGCGAAGACCACCAGGGCGGTGTTGCTGAGCATGGGGACGACCTCCTCCGAGGAGGTGAGCTCCGCGCCGACCGCGCCCAGGCCGTAGAGGCCCCAGGCGACCGCGAGCGCCAGGCCCCAGTCCAGGACCAGTCCGACGAGGCGGCGGATGACGCCCGGAACCGACCCCGCACCGCTTTCCGGCAGGCCCAGGCGGTTTCCCCTGTACTGGAAGTCGTCGTCGTGGATGGCTCCGGCGGCGCCGCCCGGGCTCTGGTCGCTCATGGCCTCCACGGTATCCACCCGGTGGGGGCACCCGCCCGCGGGTCGTCCGTACGGGGCGTGAGCACGGCAACGGGAAGGCGTGTCCGGGACCACAACCACGTGCTCCACACGTCCCGTTTTCGCACCCAAAGCAGTGGAATCACCGGGTCAGGCGGGGTGGTCTGCGAAAACGCCTGGCTCCGTAACATGCAGGAAACAATAGAGACATGGCACGGAAATCACCCGCTCCTAGCTTCGTTACGAAGCCGGGAGACGGCGTGTGATCCGACGTGTCCGCGATGAAGCGGACCCCGGACCCATCGTCTCAGACACCTGCACGGAGGTTCGTTTTGTTCAGCAGCGTCGACGAGGTGCTCGCCTACATCCGGGACGAGGACGTCAAGTTCCTCGATGTCCGATTCACGGACCTGTTCGGGGGCGTGAACCACGTTACCCTCCCGACCTCGAACGTCGACGCCTCGACGTTCACCGACGGCCAGATGTTCGACGGGTCCTCGATCCGCGGCTTCCAGGCCATCCACGAGTCCGACATGCTGCTGCTCCCCGACCTGAGCACCGGCGTCGTCGACCCGTTCCGCAAGCACAAGACGCTGAACATGACGTTCTTCGTCCACGACCCGCTGACGCTGGAGTCGTACAGCCGCGACCCGCGCAACGTCGCCCGCAAGGCCGAGGCCTACCTCAAGGGCTCCGGAGTCGCGGACACCGCCTTCTTCGGTCCCGAGGCCGAGTTCTACATCTTCGACGACGTCAAGTTCGAGACGCGATCGAACACCGGCTACTACGAGATCGACTCCATCGAGGGCGCCTGGAACACGGGCTCCGCGATCGAGGGCGGCAACCGCGGCTACCGTCCCCGCTACAAGGGCGGCTACTTCCCCGTCGAGCCGGTCGACCACTACAGCGACCTGCGCTCCGACATGGTGCAGACCCTGATCGACTCGGGCATCGAGGTCGAGCTCCAGCACCACGAGGTCGGCACCGCGGGCCAGGCCGAGATCGGCATCAGGTTCGGCACGCTGCTCCAGCAGGCCGACAAGGTGCAGTTGTACAAGTACATCGTCAAGAACGTCGCCAACGAGGCGGGCAAGACGGCCACGTTCATGCCCAAGCCGCTGTTCGGCGACAACGGCTCCGGCATGCACTGCCACCAGAGCCTGTGGAAGGACGGCGAGCCGCTCTTCTTCGACGAGGCGGGTTACGGCCAGCTCTCCGACACCGCGCGCTACTACATCGGCGGTCTGCTCAAGCACGCCGACGCGCTGCTCGCCTTCACCAACCCCACGGTGAACTCGTACCACCGCCTGGTGCCCGGCTACGAGGCGCCCATCAACCTCGTCTACAGCCAGCGCAACCGCTCGGCCTGCATCCGCCTGCCGCTCACGGGTTCCAACCCCAAGGCCAAGCGCATCGAGTTCCGTGTGCCGGACCCCTCGGCCAACCCGTACCTGGCCTTCTCCGCCATGCTGATGGCCGGCATCGACGGCATCAAGAACAAGATCGAGCCGCCGGAGCCGATCGACAAGGACCTCTACGAGCTGCCCCCGGCGGAGGCCTCGGCCATCAAGACCGTCCCGGCCTCGCTCGACGACGCCCTGCTGGCCCTGGAGGCCGACCACGAGTTCCTGCTTGAGGGCGGCGTGTTCACCAAGGACCTCATCGAGACCTACGTGGACTTCAAGCGCACCGAGGAGATCGACTCCCTGCGTCTGCGCCCGCACCCGCGCGAGTTCGAGCTCTACTACGACATCTAGGACTGCGGCGCTGCGGCGTGCGCCTCGGGGTCCTACCCCCAAGGGCGCGCGTCGGGCGCACACTCCGAGGTTTCAGGGGCCACCGGCGGCGTAGGACACGCTGCCGGTGGCCTTCCCCGTCCCCGCACCGCCCGCGGCAGCGGGCGAGATGACCTGCAAGCAGAGCCGTGCTGCACGTCCGTGGGCCGTCCGGCTACGGTTGAGGCGTGGCAAGGGACGGAAACTTCACCATGACAGCAGGCTCGCTCGCCAGACGTGGCTTCAGCGACAGCACCCGGGCCCTACGGCTGATGACGGAGGCGGGCCTGGACGCACGGGCCGACACCGCCGTCATCGACGCCCTCTCGGCCGCACCCGACCCCGACCAGGCCCTGCTGGGGCTGATCAGGGTCCTGGAGTCCGACCCGGACCCGGCCGAGGTCCTGGACGTGCTGCGCGAGGAACACGACCTGCGGGACCGGCTGGGCAGGGTACTGGGCACCAGCCCCGCCCTGACCGACCACCTGGTGCGCCATCCGGGCGACTGGCGGGAACTGCGGGGCGCCGACGCCGCCAGGTCCCCCGAGCCGGACGAGCTGCGCCGGGGCATGCTGCACACGGTGGGGGCCGATCCCCACAGCGCGGCGCCGACCGCCGACCCGGCCGTGGTCGAGGACGGGACGTGCGAGGCTCTCCGGCACACCCTGCGGGTGGCGTACCGCAGGCGCGTGCTGCGGTTGGCCGGACGCGACCTGACGGGCCTGTGCACGGTCGACGAGGCCGCGGCGGAACTGGCCGACCTGGCCGCGGCCATGCTCGACGCCGCGCTGGCCGTGGCCCGGGCCGAACAGCCCGAGGACGCCGCGCTGTGCCGTCTGGCGGTGATCGGCATGGGCAAGTGCGGCGGCCGTGAGCTGAACTATGTCAGCGACGTGGACGTGGTGTTCGTGGCCGAGCCCGCGGAGCCTGCCGACCCCGACGTGCCGGTCGACGACCAGGCGGCCATGCGCGCGGCGACCCGGCTGGCCACCACGATGATGCGCATCCCCTCCGAGACCGACGCCGAGGGCGTCCTGTGGGAGGTGGACCCGGCGCTGCGGCCGGAGGGGCGCAACGGGCCGCTGGTGCGCTCGGTGGCGGGGCACCTGTCGTACTACGAGCGCTGGGCCAAGACCTGGGAGTTCCAGGCGCTGCTCAAGGCCCGGCCGATCGCAGGCGACGCCGGCCTGGGCCTGGCGTACGCGGACGCGATCCGGCCCCTGGTGTGGGAGGCGACCAGCCGCAAGGACTTCGTGGAGGACGTGCAGGCGATGCGCCGCCGCGTGGTGGCGCACATCCCCGCGGGCGAGACCGAGCGTGAGCTGAAGCTGGGGCCGGGCGGCCTCCGCGACATCGAGTTCTCCGTCCAGCTGCTCCAGCTGGTGCACGGTCGCACCGACGACCGGCTGCGGTCGGGCAACACCCTGGAGGCGCTGGGGGCCCTGTCCGAGTTCGGGTACGTCGGGCGGCGCGACGCGGCCGGGCTGTCGGAGGCCTACCGCTTCCTGCGCCGGGTGGAGCACCTGCTGCAGCTGGAGCGGCTGCGGCGCACCCACCTGATGCCGGACCCCGCGAGCCCCGACGGAACCGAGCACCTGCGCCGCCTGGGGCGGGCGCTGGGGTTCACCGCCGACCCGTTCAAGGAGCTCACCGAGGCCCGCCGCCGGGTGTCGTCGGAGGTGCGGCGCCTGCACGAGAAGCTGTTCTACCGGCCGTTGCTGAACGCGGTGGCGCAGCTGCCGGGCGAGGAGGCACGGCTCTCGCCGGAGCAGGCCAAGATCCGTCTGGAGGCGCTCGGGTTCGCGGACCCCGGCGGGGCCCTGCGGCACCTGGAGTCGCTGACGTCGGGGGTGTCCCGGCGGGCGGCGATCCAGCGGACGCTGCTGCCGGTGATGCTGGGCTGGTTCTCCGACTCCCCCGACCCCGACGCGGGCCTGTTCGGGTTTCGCCAGGTGAGTGACGCCCTGGGCACCACCCCGTGGTACCTGCGGCTGCTGCGCGACGACGTGCGGGTGGCCGAGCGGATGGCGTGGCTGCTGGGGACGAGCCGGTACGTGACGGAGCTGCTGCTGCGGGCTCCGGACGCGGTGGCGATGCTGGACGACGACGCCGACCTGGTGCGGCGCGGGCCGAAGGTGCTCGACGCCGAGGCGGAGGCGGCGCAGCGCCGCTACGACACGGCGGAGGAGTCGGTGGCGGCGGTGCGGGCGCTGCGCCGCCGCGAGCTGCTGCGCACGGCCGCCGCCGACCTGTTGGAGGTGTCGTCGGTCCAGGAGGTGGGTGCGGCGCTGACCGACATCGCCGCGGTGACGATCGAGGCCGCGTTGCGGCTGGCGCAGAACCGCGTCGTGGCGGCGTCCGGGGACGAGCCCCTGACGCGTGTGTGCGTGGTGGCGATGGGCCGGTTCGGCGGCGGCGAGCTGACCTACGCCAGTGACGCGGACGTGATGTACGTGCACGACCCCCTTCCCGGGGTCGACACGGGAGCGGCGACCCAGCAGGCGCTGGCGATCGTGCGGGAGCTGGCGCGGCTGTTGGAGATGCCCGCCGCGGAGCCGCCCCTGAAGGTGGACACGGACCTGCGCCCCGAGGGCCGAAGCGGGCCGGTGGTGCGCACGCTGGAGTCGTACGCGGCGTACTACGGCCGGTGGTCCCAGGTGTGGGAGAGCCAGGCGCTGCTGAGGGCCAGGCCGATCGCCGGGGACCCGGAGCTGCGGGAGGCGTTCACGGCGCTGATCGACCCGATCCGCTACCCGGAGGGCGGGATCGACTCCTCGGCGGTGCTGGAGATCCGCAAGCTCAAGGCGCGGATGGAGGCCGAGCGGCTGCCGCGCGGGGCGGACCCGACCCTGCACACGAAGCTCGGCCGCGGCGGGCTCTCGGACGTGGAGTGGGTGGCGCAGCTGACACAGCTCAGGCACGCCCGCGAGTACCCGGACCTTCGCACGACCGGGACCCTGGAGGCCCTGGACGCGGCCGTGGCCCACGGGTTCCTGGGTGCGGACGACGGCGCTGTGCTGGAGCAGGCCTGGAGGCTGGCCTCGCGGGTGCGGGGCATGGTGATGCTGGTGCGCGGTCGCGGTGGCGACTCGCTGCCGACGGACCTGCGGGTGCGCGCGGCGCTGGCGGGCGCGATGGGGTACCGCAACACCGAGGACGAGGAGGGCGTCTGGGAGGGCCCCGCCGAGCAGTTGACGGAGGCCTACCTGCGTACCACCCGGCGGGCGCGCGCGGTGATGGAGCGCGTCTTCTACGACGACTAGGGCGTGTTCCGTGGATGCTTTCGGTTGATTCGGCGCTTGCGCCGATCGCCGCGAGCGGCCTCCAGGCAATCTCTCGCAAGACGAGTAGCGCAGGTCAGCCCGGGTCTGGCTGTCCAAGCGTGGTCGGCGCAGCGAGAGGCAGCCTGGCGGTTGCGAGCCCGGAATGATCCGCGGAACACGGCCTAGCCGCGCTGCCCGGAACGGTTCACGGCTCCCCCTCCCGCCGTACCGGCAACGGTTCGGGGCGGCCCGTTGGGGCTCCCGCGTCGGCGGTCACCGTCCGGGCGGGCGGGGGAGGGTGACCGTGACGACGAGCCCTCCCCCGTCGCGCGGGTCGAGGACGAGGGTTCCGCCGTGGACGTCGACGACGCGGGCGACGAGGGCCAGTCCCAGACCGTGGCCCTCGCCCTGTCCCGGACCGCGGCCCCCCTCTGCGCGGCGGGTACGCCCCTCGCCCCTCAGGAACGGCTCACGCAGCCGCGCCGCGGCCTCGGACGTGTACACGGGCCCGGTGTTCTCGACCCTGAGCGTGGTCACGCCCCGTCGGGGATCGCTTTCCGTGACGGCCAGCGCCGTTCCGCGTCCGGTGTTGTGGCGGACGGCGTTCTGAGCGAGGTTCGCGACTGCCCGGGCGAGAAGGGCGCCGTCGCCGAGCACCGGTGCGGCCTCCAGCCGCAGGTCCCAGGTCACACCGTGCCGCTCGGCCTCGTGCGCGGCGTCGCCGACCGCCGTGCGGACGGTCCCGGCGAGGTCGAGCGGTGCGGCCGCGGTGGTGACGGCGTTGGCGTCGGCGAGCCGCAGCAGCGCCTCGGTCAGACCGACGGCCCTGGCGTTGGTGATGCTGAGCCGTTCGACCAGGGCCGGATAGTCCTGTCCGCCGGGGTTGCGGCGGGCGACGTCGAGGAGCGTTCCCGTAACGGCCAGCGGGGTCCGCAGTTCGTGGGAGGCGTTCGCGGCGAAGCGCTCCTGTGTCACGAACGCGTCGTGGAGCCGGTCGAGCATGTGGTCGAAGGTGTCGGCGAGCTGGCGGAACTCGTCGTTGACCCCCGTCAGGCGGATCCGGTGGTCCAGCCGTCCTTCCGCGGCGATCCGGGCGGCCTCGTTGATGCGCTGGAGGGGGCGCAGCACCCACCCGGCCAGGAACCAGCCACCGGTGATGCCGATCAGGGCCAGGGCCGCGAGGAGCGCCCCGGAGAGGCGGACCAGGGCGGTGAGGATCTCCCACCTCGACGCGACGGGCAGGTGGGCCTCCGACGGGTTGGCCGCGGTCAGCGGATAGTTCGGCACGTAGCGCAGGACCACGTAGACGCCCAGCAGGAGGACGGCGCCGGCGGCGACGAGGAACCCCGCGTAGCTCAGGGCCAGGCGGAAGCGCGCGCTGACAAGGGGGGTCGCCGCGCGCGGCGGGGCGGCGCTCACGCCCTCGCCCCGGGGGCGACGAGGCGGTAGCCGACCCCGGGGACCGTGACGACGGGGTCCGGTGCGCCGAGGACCCGGCGCAGGGTCGAGACGGTGACCCTGGGGGCGCTCGTGAACGGGTCGGCGTTCTCGTCCCACACCTTCTCCAGCAGGGTTTCCGCGCTCACCACGCCTCCGTCCGCGCGCATCAAAAGTTCCAGGACGGCGAACTGCTTGCGGGCGAGCCTGAGGTAGCGGCCGTCCCGGTAGGCCTCCCGCCGGTAGGGGTCCAGGCGCAGGCCCGCGCACTCCAGCACGGGCGGGACCGCGGCGGCCGGGCGCCTGGCGAGCGCGCGCAGGCGCACGACCAGTTCCTCCAGCGCGAAGGGCTTGGTGAGGTAGTCGTCGGCGCCGAGCGTGAACCCGTCCACCTTGTCCCTGAGCCGGGTCGCGGCCGTCAGCATGAGCACCCTCGTGCCCGGGTGGTCGCGGGTGAGGGCCGCGCACACGTCGTCCCCGTGCGTGCCGGGGATGTCGCGGTCGAGGACGACCACGTCGTAGTCGTTGACGCCGACGCGTTCGAGGGCCTCGTCCCCGTCGAAGGCCACGTCGGCGGCGATCGCCTCATGGCGCAGCCCCGCCTGGAGGGCCTCGGCCATGAAGACCTCGTCCTCGACGACCAGCACGCGCATGTGGTGTCCCCCTGTTCGACGGCCCGTCCTGCCGGCCGGACGCCTGATTCTAGGCAACGCCCGTGTTGCGAAAACGTTGGGACTTCATCCGACATCCCCGCAACACGCTCCCTGCTGCCCTGGTGGGAGGCGCCGGGCGACCCCGTCCGGCGGAGAGGGGAGGGATCCCGTGGTTCGTGTTTCACCCCGGTCGCGTGTCGCCGGCTGGCCGGCCGCCGTCCCGGTCGTGCTCGTCTTCCTCGTCGCCCTGGCGGCCCTGGCCCTGACCGCCCTGGGGGCGTGTGCCCCGACCGGCCCGGGGCCGGAGGGGGGCGGGGGCCCGGCGCCCGCAACCGATCTGCCCGTCACCCGGCTCACACCGCTGGGCGAGGACGACGGCTACCTCGGTGAGGGGGAGGGCGTGTCCCCGTTCACGGAGGATCTGCCGCTGTTGACGCGGATGGACCCGGAGCTGCTGAAGGCGGTGCGGGCCGCCGCGACCGAGGCCCGGACCGCGGGCGTGGACGTGGTCGTCACGAGCGGGTGGCGGAGCGAGCGCTACCAGCAGTTCCTCCTGGACGCGGCGGTCACGGTCTACGCCGACGAGGAGGAGGCCGCCCGGTGGGTCGCCACACCGCAGGCCTCCTCCCACGTGAGCGGCGAGGCGGTCGACATCGGCCGGACGGACGCCGCCGACTGGATGGGCCGGTACGGCGCCGCCCACGGGCTCTGCCAGACCTACGCGAACGAGATGTGGCACTTCGAGCTCGCGGTCGAGCCGGGGGGCACCTGTCCCGCCCCGCGGGCGGACGCCTCGGCCGGGTGACCGTCCGGGCGGTCGGGGGACGGGGGCACCCCCGTGCCGGAGGAGTGTGGCGCGGGGGTGCTGACGGGGCGGGCGGAGGCCGCGCGCCCCGGGTGTCACCGGGCGGGGTTTCGAGGGGGCTGCCCGGCGGAGCGGGTCGGGGCCCGGGAGCGGGTCGGGGCCCCTGGCGGTGGGGTCAGCGGTCTCCCCAGGTGACGGTGGCGGCGGGACCGACACGGTTCTGGCCGGGTTCCCATTCCACGTGGCCTGCGCCGTCGACCTTGACGAGCTTCCACTCGGTGGCGGCTCCCAGGGTGACGGCTCCCGACCAGGTGCCGTCGCCCCCGTCGGTCAGCGCGACCCCGTCGACGGGGTTCCAGGAGCCGAGTGCGGCGGTCTCGCCGACGACGTGCACCACCTGTCCGGGCCGGGTGTCGACGGTCGCGGTGAGGTCTGCGCCGGGATCGCCCGGGTCGGTGCCGCCGCACCCGTCGGGGTCCTGGCACTCCCCTCCGACGTGCAGCGCCACGGCGCCGTCCGCGGGCACCCTGGCGGTGACGCGGCCGTCGGTGACGGTGACGGCGCCCTCTCCGGCGGCGTTGTCGTAGGTTCCGTCGGGCAGGCCGGTCCCGGTGGTCAGTTCCCAGGCCTGGCCGGAGGCGTTGAAGGCGGCGAAGCCGCGCCCGCCCCGGTCGAAGGCCACCCGGGAGGAGCCGTCGCGGGCCCGTTCGGCCAGCGGGGCGTCGCCGACCGCGCTGCGGAAGGCGGCCATCCCGGCGACGGTCCCGTCGCGGTGCTCGCAGATCCAGTCGGAGGAGGCGCAGTCGGCGTCCTCGGTGATCCATCCGGCGGGGTTGCCGTCCACCTCGCCGACGCTGGGCGGCCCCTCGGTCTGGTTGTCCCCGAAGTCGTAGCTCGACATCACCACGGGCGTGCCGTAGGGGTGGGCGAGCATGAACGCGGTGGCGAGGCGGTAGCGGTCGCCGTCCTTGTGGGTGAGGGTGGGCTCGTAGCGCTGGGTGTCGTGGTTGTCGATGAACACGACGGCCTGGTCGGCGGCGAGTCCCCCGTACTCGGGCATCGCGGTCAGTCCGGCGATGTCGCCTCCGGCGAACCGCTGGGACACGTCGCGCTTGTAGTCGAAGTTGGTGACCTGGCCGTAGGGCGTGTAGGCGGTGTAGGGGATCGTGGCGTCGCCGTAGACCTCGTGGTAGACGCGCGGCCGACCGCCGAAGCCGGGCACGTCGTCCAGCCCGCCGAAGATCGCGCCGATGTCGGACTCGGGGACGTGTTTGGAGGCGTCGACCCGGAAGCCCGCCACCCCGAGGTCCACCAGCCCGTTGAGGTAGCGGGTGATCTGGGCGCGGACGTGGGGGCTGCCCGTGTCCAGGTCGGCGAGGCCCAGGAGTTGGCAGTCCTGGATCTCCTGCTTGTCGTTCCAGTCGGCGATGTCCTCGCGGCAGGGGCTGAAGTCCCCGTCGCCGTAGGCGGCGGAGCCGTCGCCGAACAGGTCGGGGTGGTCGTACTTGGCCCACCGGGTGCCGTTGCTGCCGGTGCCGGACCCGTCGCCGGTCATGTGGTTGACGATCGCGTCGGCGTAGATCCTCACGCCGCTGTCACGGCAGGTGTCGACCATCGCGGCGAACTCGTCGGCGGTGCCGCGGCGGGTGTTGCCGATGCTGTAGGAGGTCGGCTGGTAGTCCTGCCACCAGGGGTAGTTCCCTCCTTCGGCGTAGGGGACGACGATGTGTTCCTGGGGCGGGGAGACCTGGACGGCCCCGAAGCCGTTGGGTCCGAGGAAGTCCTCGCACTCGGTGGCGACGGCGTCCCAGCTCCACTGGAAGAGGTGGACGACGGTCTCGCTGCTGTCGGCCTGCGCGACGGTGGTGTCGGCGACGGGCGCGGCCTGGGTGGGCGGGGGGTCGATCAGGCCGGGAGCCGCTAGCAGGCCCGCTCCCAGCATGACCGCCGCGGCGACGGCGCCGGGGCCTCGTGTTCTCATGTGCGCTCCTTGGGGGGTGCGCGGTGGGGCGCATGAGCCTCACCGCCATGCCCTTGCAGTTTTTGCAAGATTTTGCATGGGAGTGACGAAGCTAACAGAACGAACCGCCCTTGTGAACAGGCCGTTTCCCACAGCTCTCCTCCCTCACCGAGAGCGACGGCATCCGCTGTGAACTGCTCGAACCCTCTGGCGGGACAGGAGGGGGCATCCGGGCCGGCGGCCGGACCTCAGCTGTGAGCTGGGCCGACGCGGGGCCACCACCGCAGGCCCGACCACGGAAAAATCCCGCAAGATTACTGAAAGGCACGCAAAAAACCGGTGGCGGTACGGACCACGGGTTCCGTACCACCACCGGCCTGCGCCTCGGGCGGCCTGCGGGGGCCGCTTCGGGACGCCTGTCGGGGGGCCTACCAGAAGACGGCCACGCCGATGTTGACGACGGCGAGCACGCCCGCCGCGATGGCGAGGTTCCTGGCGGGCTTGCGCAGGTTCAGCACGCCCACCACCACGACGGCGAGGGCGATGACCAGCTTGACGGCGATCTTGACGTGGTTCGGGTCGGAGAGGTCGCCCATCTCGGCGACCCCGACGAGGAGCAGCCCGGTGACGAACTGGAGCAGCGAGCTGTGCAGCAGGACCTTGGGGGCCTTGGCATGGCCGGTCATGATCTGCATGAGGAAGCCCGCGATGATGCCGGCCAGGCCGATCATGTGCAGGAAGACGAGCGCGGAGTAGAGGATGTCCATGGCGCTAGGCTACTACGACCCGTAGTTTTGGGCCCCGTTTTTATGACACGCTGACGTAACAAAACCGGCGGCCACGGGACGTCCCGTGGTTCCCGACCGGGGCGGCGGCTCAGGCCCCGCGCGCCCCGGCCGGAGGGACCTGACTCCAGGGCGCGCGGGGGTCTCAGCGGCAGCGGTGAGCAGGCCCTGGGTGGCAATGTCGGCGCCGCTCATGAGGTGCCCAGGCGGTGAAGGCCGTCCAGGACCGCGTCCAGAACGGTGAGCGAGGGACCGTCGCGTCGAAGCGCGCATGCTCAGGAAGACCGTCTTCTCCCGGTCGGACCCGCCGGCGTTCTGGACCGTGATCGACGAAGCTGCGCTTCTCCACATCACGCCTGATCTGCGGGACCAGCTGGAGTACCTTGTTGAGGTCAGCTACCGGCCGAACATCGGCATCCAGATGCTTCCTGCAAGCGGTGGCCTACATGCCGCTATGACGGGTCACTTCGTTCTGCTGGAGTTCCCTTCCACGGATCCGCCCGTCGTCTATCTGGAGGCGGTATCCGAGGAGCTCTACCTGGAAGCGCCAGACCAGGTTCGCCGCTATCGGCGTATCTTCGACTTCGTGCAGGCGTCGGCCCTGTCCGTGGACGAGTCGCGTGAGCTGATCCGGAACCGATTGTCAGCCCTGTAGAGAGCAGCAGCTATGCCAGAAGCACCCCACCACCTGAAGTTCCGCAAGTCCTCCTACAGCACCGGGCGCGGCCAGGACTGCGTCGAGGTCGCCGACACCCCGGGGGCGTCTGCCATGCGCGACACCCAGAACAGGGAGGCCGGACACCTCATGTTCCCGGCTGCTGAGTGGGCGGCTCTGCTGTCCACTGCCCAGGCTCGCGACCTGTAGCGCCAACCACGACGGCCCGCCAGTCTGGGACTGGCGGGCCGTCGTGCGCTGTACCTGAACAGCGTTCCCGGACTCACTCTACCCCGACCGGCTGACACCGGAAAGGGACCGAGGACCTGGGGCGCTGGGGGCGTGACGGGGCGCCTCGAAAACTTTGCGCGGATCCGCCGCCCCGGCGGCACCGGCTCATCTCCGGCGCAGGATCCCCCTCTGCCGCCACAGCATCCAGGCCAGCCCCACCGCCAGAACCGCCCCGGCGGACCGCACGGCCCAGTTCGGGTCGACGAACTCCGACACCCGCGACATCATCGTGGCCTCGGTGACCACCACCGTGTTGCTCGCGCACGCGGCCGGATCCGCGTCCCTGTCCAACAGCAGGCAGGCCGTGCTCATCACCCGCTCCTGGGGGCCGGCCCCCTCCACGACACGGGCCCGCACCGTGTAGACGACCTCCTCCCCCGGCGGCACGTCCACCCGCCAGTTCACGATGCCCTGGTCGGCCGCTCCCCCGTGGTCGACCTCCAGAACCTCCAACGCCTCGGGGAAGTGCTGGGCGAGCAGCGCGTCCCGGACCTGATCGCTGTCGCTGTTGGCCACGGTCGTGCGCAGGGTGATCTCCCTCCCCGGGTTGGGGGGCTCGTCGCCCACAGTCACGGACAGCCCCACCAGGGGCGCGTCCCCCTCCGCGGGGGCGGCTCCGGGCAGCCCCCGCGGGTTCTCCTCCGCGGACGCGGGCACGGCGGCCAGTCCGACCGCCACCAGCCCCGCCGCGAGCGCGCCGCCCCATCCGGACGCCGCGATCCGACTGCTTCCCCGCACGACCCGAGCCATCCCGTGCCTCCTGTGTGTCCGCGACCTGTCAGGACTAGACAACTACGAGTGATCGCCTGATCGCGTGAGGTGACACATTCTCGGTGTGCCGGACCCCCGCCGACCTCCGACACGGGGTCTGAGCCCGTTCCAGGGGTCCTAGGACGGAGCACCGCCGCAGGACGGGGAATTCTTCCGATGCGCCGGAGCCGTTCTTAGGACGAGCGTGGACACGGACGGCGGGACACGGGGTCCGCGCCGACGGGGAAGGACACACGATGTTCCACAGTGCACTGCTCATGGAGAACGCCCGGACGATGACCGAGCAGCGGATCCGCGAGATGGCCAACGTGCGGGCAGCGCGGAGCGCCCACGCCGCGCTGCGCGCCCAGCGCAGGGAGGAGCGCCGCACCCGCCGCGGGCGCCTCCTGTTGCGCGCCGGCCGGCGCTACGGGCGGGCGGCCT
The DNA here is from genome assembly GCF_042716955.1 of Nocardiopsis sp. NPDC058631. Lineage (NCBI taxonomy): Bacteria > Bacillati > Actinomycetota > Actinomycetes > Streptosporangiales > Nocardiopsidaceae > Nocardiopsis > Nocardiopsis sp. NPDC058631. The sequence goes on from NZ_JBHXQY010000044.1 coordinate 37,911, forward strand.
GACCCCATGGGGTCCGCGGACCCTTCGACCACCGCTCCCGCTCCGGCGGCCCCCGGGGCACCCCGGGGCCCCCTCCGGTACCCCACCCCCCCCCCCCGGCCCGTCGGGGCCCCAGGGGCGGGCCCCCCCCCGGGCTTCGCCGGGCGGCCCGGCCCGCTGAGGTAGGCCCC
>NZ_JBHXQY010000044.1:38090-51329 GCF_042716955.1 Nocardiopsis sp. NPDC058631
CGGGGGGGGGCGACTTGGTGGGGGGCCGGGGGGGGGCGGGGGGGGGGCGGCCTCCCCCCGGGGGGGCGGCGCACCCTCCCCCCCCCCCCCCCGCGCGGGGGGCCCGGGGCCCGCGGGGGCCCCCCGTCCGTTCCCCCTCCGCCACGCACCGGAGCGTCGGAGCCCTTGGGCCGGGACCACCGCGGGGATGCCCGGTTCGGCCGGGCCGTCTGAGGTCCGCCCTGGCCCCGGGCGGTGGGAAAAAGCCGTGGAAGCGTCGAAATTAATCGACATAATGAGCTTTATGCCCCTTCTTGCCGAGAGCAGTACCGTCTTCGTCGGCCGGGAGCCCGAGCTCCGGCTGCTCCGGGACCACGCCACGCGCTCGCGCGCCGAGGCGTCCGGCATGGTCCTGGTCGGCGGTGACGCGGGCGTCGGCAAGAGCCGGCTGGTCGCCGAGTTCGTCTCGGCCCTCCCCCAGGGGTCGGTGTTCGTCGGCGGGTGCCTCCAGCTCGGCGTCGACGGGCTGTCCTACGCGCCCTTCACCGCCGTCCTGCGCCAACTCCTGCGCGAACGCGGACGCGCCGCCTTCGAGGCCGCCGCACCCGGAGGCGTCGGCGAGCTGGCCCGCCTCCTCCCCGAGCTCGGGGAGGTACCGGCCCAGCGCCCGGAGAACCGCGGCGTCCTCTTCGACCAGGTCCTGCGCCTGCTCGACCAGGTCACCGGGGATACCGGGGTCACCTTGGTCCTGGAGGACCTGCACTGGTCCGACCACGCCACCCGCGACCTCCTCGTCTTCCTGGTCCGCAACCTCGACCTCCCCGGCGTGCAGATCATCGCCACCTACCGCAGCGACGACCTCCACCGCAGCCACCCCCTCCGCCGGCTCCTCCCCGAGCTCCGGCGCGCGCCGGGCGTGGAGCCACTGCGGCTCGGACCCCTCAGCCGTGACGAGGTCGGGGCCCAGGCCGCGGCGATACGGGGCTGCGCCCTCACACCCCACGAGACGGACGACCTGTACCGGCGCACCGAGGGCGTCCCCCTGTTCGTCGAGGCGCTGGCCGCCTCGGCGCACGACCGGCCCGGTGACGGCCTGGAGGTGCCCGACCAGTTCCGCGACCTGCTCCTGGAACCGCTGCACCGCTTCGACGCCACCGCCCTGTCGGTCCTACGGGTGGCCTCGATCGGCGCGGTCTCGGGCGCCGTCGAGCACGAGATGCTCCACCACGCGGCCGGGCTTCCCGGAGGGGAGCTGGAGGCCGCCCTGCACATGCTGGTCGACTCCAACGTGCTGCGGGCGGACCGGACCGGCTACCGGTTCCGGCACGCCCTGCTGCGCGACGCCGTCCACGAGGAGATCCTGCCGGGCCCCCACGCCCGACTGCACATGCGCTTCGCGCAGCTCATCGACGAGTACCCCGACTCGGTGCCGTTCGACCGACGTGCCGCCGAGCAGGCCCACCACTACAACGCCGCGCAGGACCTGCCCCGCGCCCTCCAGGCCTCCTGGTGGGCGGCGGTGCGCGCCGGGGACACCCTCGCCTACGGCGAGGAACTGGCCATGCTCGAACGCGTCCTGACCCTGTGGGACCGGGTCCCCGACGCCCGGGACCGGGTGGAGGGCGGCACCTGGGCCGAGGTGGGCAGCCGGGCCGCGGGCGCCGCCGTGGAGGCGGGCCGCCCCCGGCGCGCCGTCGAAATCGCCGACGAGGCCCTGGCCTCCCTGCCCGAGGACGACGACGACCGGACCCTGAGGGTGCGGGCGGAGCTGCTGCGCCGCCGGGGACTGGCACGCTCCCAGGACGTCTGCGGCGGCGGCATCGCCGACCTGGTCCGGGCTCTGGAGCTCCACCCCCCGCACATGCCCGGGTACGCCCTGCTGCTGTCCGACCTCGCCCGGCAGACCGCCCTCCACCGGGTCGACCGGGTCGGCCGGGAGGAGGGCCCCGACCAGGTGCGGCTGCGGGAGCTGGGGGAGGCCGGATGGTCCTCCCGGGGCCTGGCGGAGAAGGCCATCGCCTCCGCCGACCCGGCCCTGCCCGAGGACCTGTGCGCGGCGGCCCACGCCCGCATCACCCTGGGCGGCCTCCACATGCAGGAGGGGGACCTGGGGCGGGGGCGCCCGCTGATCGAGGCGGGTATCCGCCACGGTGCGGCGACCTCCGACCCGGCCCTGGAGGCGCGCGGCGCGGGCAACCTCGCGCACTTCCTGCGGGAGCTGGGCCGCCACACGGAGGGGCTGGCCGTCCTGGAGGAGTCCCTGGCACGCCACGAGGCGATGGGGTGGGCCTCGGTCCACAAGACGTTCAACCACCAGAACCGGGCCGAGATCCACTTCGAGCTGGGCAATCTGGTCGAGGCCACACGGATCGTCGAGCCGATCCTGCGCACCCACTCGTCGGACACGCACCACGCCTACATCGACGCGGTGCTGGCGCGGGCAGCGGCGGCGCGGGGGGACCTGGCCACAGCGCGCCGGGCGGCGTCGGCGGCGGAGCGGGAGCGGGCGCTGGCCAGCCCCCGGATAAACATCGTGCAGCTGGCCGTGCTGGCGCAGCTGGAGACCGACCTGGCCGAGGGCGCCGTCGGGGAGGCGCTCTCGCTGGCCGGGAACGTCCTGGACCGGATGGTGCTGGAGGCGGCGCACGGGTACACGTGGCCGCTGGCGGACGTGATGGCCGAGGCCGTGCGCCTGGGCACCGCCCCGGGCCCGGGTGGCGCGCCCGCCCGCTCGCAGGAGACGGTCGCGCCGGCGCGCCGTGTGGGCGCCCTGGTGGTCGGGGTGGCGTCGTCGATGCCCTCCCACGGGGTCGCGCAGGAGGCCTACCGGGCGTCCGTGCGCGCCCGCCTGGGGGAGGCGGACGGGGTCGGACCCGACGAGGTCCTGCGGCGGTGGGTGTCGGCGGTGGAGGCGTGGGAGGCCACGCCGATGCGCCTTCACCTGGCCGGCGCCCGGCTCCGCGCGGCCGAGGCGGGGGTGGCGGCCGGTGACCGCTCCGGGGCGAGGGAACGTGTGCGTGAGGCCCACGAGGCGGCCAAGGCGTGTGGGGCCGTACCGCTGGCCAACGCCGCCGCCGACCTGGCGCGGAGGATGGGGGTGGCCTTGGGGGGCTGTGCCGTCCCGCCCTCCGCCCCGTCGGGGTTGACCGCGCGGGAGACGGAGGTGGCGCGGTTGCTGTCGGTGGGCAGCACGAACGCGCAGATCGCCGGGGAGCTGTTCATCTCCGCCAAGACCGCGAGCGTGCACGTGTCCAACATCCTGGCCAAGCTCGGCGTGCCCAACCGGGCCACCGCCGGGGCCCGGCTACGGGAACTGGGCCTGGGCTGACCCCTTCCCGGCCCACCGCCGCGGCCGGGAGGGGCCGGAGGGAGCGGGGCGCGGGGTCCGCGCCGCGCGCCGCGCGCCGGGGCGCCGCTCAGACGGTCCAGCGGTTGGTGATCGGCAGGCGCCGGTCGCGGCTGAGGTTGCGTGAGCTGATCTTGGTGCCCGGCGCCGACTGGCGGCGCTTGTACTCCGCCCGGTCCACCAGCCGGATGACCCTGCGGACCAGCGCGGGGTCGTACCCGGCGAAGACGAGTTCGGCCTCGCCCTTGTCGGTGCCGACGTAGGCGTCCAGGACCGAGTCGAGCATCGCGTAGTCGGGCAGCGAGTCGGTGTCGAGCTGGTCGGGGCGCAGTTCCGCGCTCGGCGGTTTGGAGATGGAGTTCTCCGGGATGGGCGGGGTCCGGCCGAGGCGCCGGGCCTCGGCGTTGCGCCAGTGGGACAGCTCCCAGACCAGGGTCTTCCAGCAGTCCTTGATGGGCGCGAACCCGCCGACGGAGTCGCCGTAGAGGGTGGAGTAGCCGGTGGCGGCCTCGCTCTTGTTCCCGGTGGCCAGGACGAGGTGGCCCTCCTGGTTGGACAGCGCCATGAGGAGGGTGCCGCGCACGCGCGCCTGGAGGTTCTCCCCCGCCAGACCCGTGAGCGGGACCTCCGCCCCCGCCGTGGCCTGCTCGAAGGCCTCGACGGTGGGGGCGATACCGATGGTGCGGGTCGCGAACCCCTGGCGTACGGCCAGGTCCTCGGCGTCCCCGACGGAGTGCTCGCTGGAGTGGGCGCTGGGCAGGAGCACTCCGTGGACCCGGTCCGCGCCGAGGGCGTCCACGGCGATCGTCGCGGTGAGCGCGGAGTCGATACCGCCGGAGACGGCGACGAGGACCGACGTGAAGCCGTTCTTGACGGTGTAGTCGCGCAGGCCGGTGACCAGGGCCCGGTAGACCTCGCCCGTGTCGGAGAGGGGGTCCGGGCGGGGCGTGACGGTGCCGGCCCTGGGCGGGTAGGGGGCGACGGGGGTCGCGGAGACGGTGTGGCGGACGATACGCAGTCCGTCGACCTCGGGTCCCTCACCGCCGGTTGCCGTGCCGTGGGGGCCGAGCGGGGCGGTGCCGTCGTGGCGCCGGCCCCCGGCCGTCCGGCCGTCCGGTCCCGGCCCCTCCCCGCCCTCGGCGGGCGCGCCCTCGGGGAGGTCGAGGTCCGCGACGAGGAGGGTCTCGGTGAACTGGGGCGCGCGGGCCAGGAGCTCGCCCTCGGAGTCCACGACCAGGGAGTCGCCCTCGAAGACGAGTTCGTCCTGGCCGCCGACCATGTTGACGTACGCGAGGGCGGACCCGATCTCGCGGGCGCGCCGCTGGCACAGTTCCAGGCGCACGTCGTCCTTGTGCCGCTCGTAGGGCGAGCCGTTGAGGACGGCCAGGAGCCCGACCCCGGCGGCGCGGGCGGCGGTGACGGGGCCGCCCTCCTGCCAGAGGTCCTCGCAGACCATCAGGGCCACGTCCACGCCCCGGACGCGGATCACCGGGAGGACGTCCCCGGGGACGAAGTTGCGGTACTCGTCGAACACGCCGTAGTTGGGCAGGTGGTGCTTGGCGGACGTGAGCACGACCCGACCGCGGTGGAGCACCGCCACGGCGTTCTGCGGTGCCCCGGCGGGCTGGCCGTAACGGGCTCCGGGCCCCTCGCGCCGGGCGAGGTGGCCCACCACGACGGGGAGGTCGCCCAGCCCCTCGGCCTCGATGTCGGCGGCCAGGTCGCGGGTGGCCTTGACGGAGGCCGACACGAAGGAGTTGCGCAGGGCCAGGTCCTCGACCGGGTAACCGGTGACGACCATCTCAGGGAGGACGAGGAGGTGTGCGCCCTCCCCCGCCGCCTCGCGCGCGGACCCGAGGACGATCGAGCGGTTGCCTTCCAGGTCACCGACAGTGGGGTTGACCTGGGCGAGTGCGATTCTCAGCTGTGCCACGGAAGCGAGCCTAGCCGGTGGGCGCGGTGGCGATCCGGGTGCCCTGCGGTGTGGCGGACGGCGCGTGGGTCGGTGGTCCGCGAGCCTCCTTCACAGGTCATAATGCGTGTGCGGGGAGACGGACCGGACAGGCTGGTGGGCGTGTGCGGAAATACCCCGGAAATATCCGCACGGCAGACTGGGTCTGGGACACTGTGTCCGGCTCGACTCCGCAGGCAGCGGACCGGCACCGGACCGACCGGCAGCGAGGAAGGTTGATCGTGAATCGACAGCAGGAATTCGTGCTCCGCACGTTGGAGGAGCGCGACATCCGGTTCGTGAGGCTGTGGTTCACCGACGTGCTCGGGTACCTCAAGTCCGTGGCGGTCGCCCCCGCCGAGCTGGAGGCCGCCTTCTCCGAGGGCATCGGTTTCGACGGCTCGGCGATCGAGGGCTTCGCCCGCGTCTACGAGGCCGACATGCTCGCCCAGCCCGACCCCTCCACCTTCCAGGTGCTTCCGTGGCGCACCGAGCCCCACGGCACCGCGCGGATGTACTGCGACATCCTGATGCCGGACGGCTCCCCGTCTCCGGCGGACCCGCGCCACGTGTTGAAGCGCCAGCTCAGCAAGGCCTCCGACCTGGGGTTCACGTTCTACACGCACCCCGAGATCGAGTTCTACCTGCTGAAGAAGATGCCCGAGCTGGGTGAGCTCCCCGAGCCCAACGACTCGGGCGGTTACTTCGACCACACCCCGCACAACAGCGCGCACGACTTCCGGCGCAACGCCATCAACATGCTGGAGGCCATGGGCATCTCCGTGGAGTTCAGCCACCACGAGGGCGGGCCCGGACAGCAGGAGATCGACCTCCGGTACGCGGACGCGCTCACCACCGCCGACAACATCATGACCTTCCGGCTCGTGATGAAGGAGGTGGCGCTGGAGCAGGGCGTCTACGCGACGTTCATGCCCAAGCCGTTCACGCAGTACCCGGGTTCGGGCATGCACACCCACCTGTCGCTGTTCGAGGGCGACCGCAACGCCTTCTACGAGCCGGGGGCGGACTTCCAGCTGTCCAAGGTGGGCCGCGGGTTCATCGCGGGCCTGCTGCGCCACGCGGACGAGATCACCGCGGTCACCAACCAGTGGGTCAACTCGTACAAGCGCCTGTGGGACGACCCCGCGGCCTCGGCCGGGATGGGCGGTGAGGCGCCGGCGTACATCTGCTGGGGCCACAACAACCGCTCCGCCCTGGTGCGCGTGCCCATGTACAAGCCCGGCAAGTCGAACTCCAGCCGCATCGAGATCCGCTCGCTGGACACCTCCTGCAACCCCTACCTGGCCTACGCCGTCATCCTGGCCGCCGGGCTCAAGGGCATCGAGGAGGGCTACGAGCTGCCCCCCGGCGCGGAGGACGACGTCTGGGCGCTGACCGACGCCGAGCGCCGCGCGCTGGGCATCCGGCCGCTCCCGCAGAGCCTGGACGAGGCCCTGCGGATCATGGAGAACAGCGAGCTGGTCGCCGAGACGCTGGGCGAGCACGTGTTCGACTTCTTCCTGCGCAACAAGAAGACGGAGTGGAACTCCTACCGGCGGCAGGTCACCCCCTACGAGCTCCAGCGGTACCTGCCCACGCTCTGACCCGCCCGCGCGCTCGCGACGACGAGGCCCCCGTCCTGCCGGTTCACGACCGTGCGGGCGGGGGCTTCGCCGTGTCCGCAGGGGGCCTGTTCGATCTTCGGAGGGCGCCGGCCGGGACGTGCGGCGGCGGGGAGGGCGGCCCCGAGGATCCGGGGCGGCCCTCCAGCAGGAGAGGATCAGACCGCGCCCAGCCACAGGTCGGGGCCGAACACCTCGTAGTGGACGCGCCGGGCGGGCACCCCCGCGTCGAGCAGCCGCGTGCGCGCGTCGCGCATGAACGGCGGCGGCCCGCACAGGTAGGCCTCGGCGCCCTCGGGGACGGCGACCCCGGACAGGTCCATGCGCCCGTGGTCCGCACCGCCGCCACCGGTCTCGTACCAGACCCGGAGGCTCGCCCCGGGGAGGGTGCCGACCAGTGCGGCGGTCTCGTCGCGGTGCGCGTGCTCCGCGGGTGCGCGGTCGGCGTGCAGGACGAGGACCTGGCGGGTGCTCTGCTGTTCGACGAGCCGGTGGAGCATGGCGACCATCGGGGTGCAGCCGATCCCGGCGGAGACCAGCACGAGGGGGCGGTCGCCCCCCGGCAGGGAGACGTCGCCCGCGGGGACGGACACCATGAGGGTGTCGCCGGGGGCCGCGGCCGCGTGCAGCAGGGTGGAGACCTCCCCGGCAGGGGTCCCGCCGGCGCGCAGGCGCTTGACGGTGATCCGGCGGCGCCTGCCGTCCCAGCCGCTCAGTGAGTACTGGCGGGCCTGGTGGACGCCGTCGGGCATGCGCACCCGGACGCTGACGTACTGGCCGGGCAGGAAGGCCGGAACGGGGTCGTCGGTGGCGGGTTCGAGGGTGAGGGAGACGGTGTCGGGCGTCTGCTCGCGGCGTTCGGCCACCCGCCAGGGGCGCCAGACGTCGCGGTCGGCGCACCCGGCCCCGTCGTACAGGCGGGCCTCCAGGGCGGTGAGGGCCCCCGCCATGAGCCAGTACACCTCGTCCCAGGCGGAGACCACGTCGGGGGTCGCGGCGTCGCCGAGGGTGTGGGCGATGGCGCCGAAGAGGTACTTGTGCACGACCGCGTACTGGTCCTCGGTGACGCCGAGGGAGACGTGCTTGTGGGCGATGCGGGAGAGGAGCGCGTCGGGGCGCTCGTCCGGGTGGTCCAGGAGCGCGGTGGCGAAGGCGGCGATCGATCCGGCCAGGGCCCGGCGCTGTTCGCCGGAGGCCTGGTTGCCCCGGTTGAACATGCCGTCGAGGAGTTCGGGGTGGTCGCCGAGCATCGTCCCGTAGAACCGGGCCGTGATGGTGTCCAACGATGCGGCGACGACGGGGATCGTGGCCCTGATCGTGGCCTCGGACTCGGTGGAGAGCATGCGTCCTCCTTCACCGGGAGGTGCGGCACCGCCCCGGGACAGATAATTGGCATCTGAGATGCACATTAAATCCGCCTGCGGACGGCCCACCTCCGGGGTCCCCCTCCGGAGCCCCGGCGCGGCTTCGACGGACGTGTCCGCACAGGTGGAAGCGGCCCGGACGGCAGAACCGGCCTCGGCGCCAGGGGCACACGGGCGCACCCTCCGGGACCTCGGTCCCGTCCGGGTGGAGGCGAAGGTCGCCTCCCGGCCCCGCCCCCGGAGACCTTCGCCACAGGCGGGTCCGTCCGGCGCGGACGGGAGCGGAGCGCTCACGCGCCGGACCCGGCGCTCCTACTCCGGGCGGAGCAGGGTGAGCACGTCCCGGCTCGGCGGCGCCACCAGTGACTCCACGGTGACGGCGTCGAGGGAGGAGTGGAACGCCTCGCGCGCGTCGCGCAGGGCACCGCGCAGGCGGCAGGCCGAGCGCAGCGGGCAGGGCGGGGCGTCCTCGCAGCCCGCGAGGTCTCCCCCTCCCTCCAGTTCGCGCACGATCGTCCCGACCGAGGCGCGCCGCCCCTCCTCCGTCAGGCGCAGGCCGCCGTGACGGCCGCGCCGAGTCTCCACGAGCCCCATGTCGGACAGGCGCGCCACGGCCTTGGCCATGTGCGTGTACGGCACGGCGAGCATCCCGGCGGCGGTCCTGGTGGTGAGGAGTTCGCCCTCCCCCGCCACCGCGAGCCGCATGACCAGTCGCAGGGAGACGTCGGTGAAGGCGGTCAGGCGCATGCTCTCAACGTAGGCGACCGGCCGCGCCCCGTGCGTCGGCCGGACCCCCTGCACCCGCCCCGTGGGGGCCGTGGTCGCCGGGGCAGCCTTCCGGTGCCCCGTCGGCACGGCCAGGGGAGGTCAGCCGCGCTTCCCGGTGGTGTCCCCGTCGCGCCGGGCCTCCGCCTGCTGGTGGCTGCCCGCCTCGCGGGGCATCCAGATGAGGATCACCACCAGCCCGACCAGGCCGAAGCACAGGGACACGGTCGCGGCCGCGTGCAGACCCGCCATGAACGCCTCCTTGGCGGGACCGACCAGCGCACTGCCCGCCCCGCTCGCGCCGCGGGCGACCGCCAGGGTGCCCTCGATCGACTCCCCCGCGGCGTGCAGCTCCCCGGGGCTCAGCCGCCCGGCGCCCTCCCCCTCCGCGAACCCGTCCAGGACCGGGGTGATCCCGGAGCGGTACCGGAAGGAGATCACCGCTCCCAGCGCGGCGACTCCCATCGCGGTCGCGACCTGGCGAACCGTGTTCTGCACCGCGGAGGCGGCCCCCGCCTTACCCGGTGGGACCGACGACATGATCGCGTCCGTGGCGGGCGTCAGGACGACCGCCATCGACCCCGACTGGAGGAAGAAGAACCCGATGATCAGCGGGAGCGGCGTGTCCGGCTCCAGCCGGGTGAAGAACGCGAAGCTCGAACACACCCCGAGCACCCCGCAGGCGGCGACCACGCGAGGCCCCGCCCACCGCACCAGGGTCGGGCTGAGCGGCGCCATGAGCATCTGCCCCGCGGCGGCGGGCAGGACCAGCAGACCCGCCACGAAGGGGGTGAACTCCCGCACGCTCTGCCAGTAGAAGCTCAGGAAGAAGATGATCCCCGACATGCTGAAGAACATCACCATGATGGTGGCGATGGAGACGCTGAACCGCGGGTCGCGGAAGAAGCGCACGTCCAGCGACGGGTCCTCGGTCCGCGACTCGTGCACCAGGAACAGCGCGAGCACGGCCACACCCCCGGCCAGCGCGCCCCACACGTCCCAGTCGGCCAGCGAGGCCCGTTCCCCCGCGGTGATGATGCCGTAGATCAGGAGCACCAGCCCGGGGATGGACAGCAGCACACCGAGGACGTCCGGCCTGCCCGGGGCCGCGTTCCTCGACTCGGGGATCAGGAAGAACATCAGCGCCAGACCGAGAACGACGAAGGGGACGTTGATCAGGAAGATCGACCCCCACCAGAAGTTCTCCAGGAGCAGCCCGCCCGCCGAGGGGCCGATCGCCATCGCCAGGCCCACCGAGCCCGCCCAGATCCCGATGGCGCGTCCGCGCTGGTCGGGCGGGAACACGTTCGTGATGATCGACAGGGTCTGCGGCATCACCATCGACGCGCCGAGCCCCATGGCGGCGCGGGCCAGGATGAGCTGCTCGGGGCTCTGCGAGTAGGCCGACAGCGCCGAGGCCGCACCGAAGACGGTGAGCCCCGCCACGATCATGCGGCGCCGCCCCAGGCGGTCGCCGAGCACGCCGAACGCGAACAGCAGCCCGGCGAAGACCAGCGTGTAGGAGTTGATCGCCCAGGCCAGTTGGGACTGGCTGGCGCCCACGCCCATCTCGGGGTCGGAGAGCACGCGCAGCGCCACGTTGAGGATCGTGTTGTCCGCGACGATCACCAGCAGGCAGATGACCAGTACCGCGAGCCCGCCCCATCTTCGCCGATATGCCGTCTGCGCGTCCACGTTCCACCTCCGCTGTCGGGGCACCCGATCCGCGGTTCGGGCCGTGGCACGGACCGCGCCCGGCGGGCTCCCGCACGGTGGCGCGGACGGTGTGAGGCTCTCCCCGCAGGCCCTCCTGCACCAAGAGGTACAGGGAATGATCCGGTGGCGCAATCCGGTTGTATCCCGCGAGGAGAGGCGCGGCGGCGGCATGCGATGATGCTTGCGTGTGGCGGTGGTAGCCGGTTCCACACCGTCGGACACGGCGGTCGGAAGATCTCCGGGAGACCGGCGCCGCACTCGCCCGGCCCCCTCCACGAGGGCCGCAACCAGGGCCCGTGCCCTCCCGCGCGCGAGCGCGACACCATCATTCGTCCACATGTCCGGGGACACCCGCCGAGGTGCTTCGAGACGACGGAGGAAGAACACGTCATGACCATCACAGCCAACACCCCCTCAGCCGGGAACTCCCTGTACGGCGGCGTCACCAACCGGCGCGTCACCGTCCGCGACCTGGCCTCCGCCAAGGCCCGCGGCGAGCGCTGGCCCATGCTGACCGCCTACGACGCCCTCACCGCCCGGGTCTTCGACGAGGCCGGGATCCCGGTCCTGCTCGTCGGCGACTCGGCCGCGAACGTCGTCTACGGCTACGACACGACCCTTCCGGTCACCATGGACGAGCTCGTCCCCCTGACCGCCGCCGTCTCCCGTTCGACCCAGCGGGCCCTGGTGGTCGCCGACCTGCCGTTCGGCTCCTACCAGTCCTCCCCCCAGCAGGCGCTGGAGTCGGCCTCCCGGTTCATGAAGGAGGGCCGGGCCCAGGCGGTGAAGCTGGAGGGCGGCCACGCGGTCGCGCCCCAGGTGGAGCTGCTGGTCTCCGCCGGGATCCCGGTGATGGCCCACCTCGGCCTGACCCCGCAGTCGGTCAACACGCTGGGCGGGTACCGGGTCCAGGGCCGCGGCGAGGCCGCGGCCGGGCTGCTCAAGGACGCCAAGGAGATGGAGCGCGCCGGGGCGTTCGCGGTCGTCCTGGAGTGCGTGCCCGCCGAGGTGGCCGCACAGGTCACCGAACAGCTCTCCGTGCCCACCGTGGGTATCGGCGCCGGTCCGTCCACCGACGCCCAGGTGCTGGTGTGGCAGGACATGGCCGGGCTGAGCCCGAAGGTGGCGAAGTTCGTCAAGACCTACGCCAACCTGCACGAGACGCTGCGCGACGCCGCCTCGGCGTACGCGGACGAGGTCGTCAACGGGACCTTCCCGCAGGAGCGCCACTCCTACACGGGCTGAGGCCCGCGGGGCCGACGCCCGCGCCCCGGGGAGGCCGCCTCCCCGGGGCCGGAGGGGCCCGGCCGGGAGGACCGCCGAGGTGTGAGACGGACAACAAACCGAATCGTACTCGGCAGTAGAGTTACTCGCGTACCCAGCACCGACACGGGCCGGGGTCCGGCCCTCCCGGGAGGACACACATGCGCATCTCGATGCCGCTCCAGTACGCGGGTGACCCCAAGGCCTCCGTCGACCGGGTGGTCGAACTGGAGAAGGCCGGGCTCGACACCGTGTGGGTCGCCGAGGCCTACGGGTTCGACAGCCCCACCCTCATGGGGTACATCGCCGCCCGCACCGAGACCGTGAACATCGGCTCGGCCATCCTGCCGATGTACACCCGCACGCCCACCCTCATCGCGATGACCGCCGCGGGGCTCGACGACCTCTCCGGCGGGCGCGCCGTCCTCGGTCTGGGCGCCAGCGGACCGCAGGTCATCGAGGGCTTCCACGGCGTCCCCTACACCAAGCCCCTCGCCCGCACACGCGAGACCATCGAGATCTGCCGCAAGGTCTGGGCGCGCGAGGACCGCCTCACCCACGACGGCTCCGTCTTCCAGGTGCCGCTGGCCCCCGAGGCCGGCACCGGCCTGGGCAAGCCGCTCAAGATCATCAACCACCCCCGACGCCCGAGGATCCCCGTCTACGTGGCCTCGCTGGGCGTGAAGAACGTGGCGATGACCGCCGAGATCGCGGAGGGCTGGCTGCCCCACCTGTTCATCCCCGAGAAGGCCGACCTGGTGTGGGGCGAGGCCCTGGCCGAGGGCCGGGCGAAGCGGGACCCCTCGCTCGGCGACCTGGAGATCTCCGCCGGAGGCCTGCTCGCCATCGGCGAGGGCGAGGAGACCAGGAAGCTGCTCGACCTCGTGCGCCCCATGATCGCCCTGTACGTCGGCGGCATGGGGGCCAAGGGTAAGAACTTCTACAACACGGTCGCCCGCCGCTACGGCTACGAGGAGGCGGCCGAGCGGATCCAGGACCTGTACCTGGACGGCAGGAGGGACGAGGCTGCGGCGGCCGTACCCGACGAGTTCGTGGAGCTGACCAACCTCGTCGGCCCGGAGTCCTACGTGCGCGAGCGCGTGGAGGCCTTCCGCGCCGCAGGGGTCACCAAGCTCAACGTGACCCCCGTCGGCGACGACCCGACCGCCCTGGTCGAGAAGGTCAGGGGCTGGCTCGGCTGATCCGGCGCGCCCCGGCCCGCTCCGCGGCCCG
>NZ_JBHXQY010000045.1:0-51287 GCF_042716955.1 Nocardiopsis sp. NPDC058631
GGCCAGGACAGGGGGAGACACCCCTGGCCCGGGCAGACGGCCGGCACCAGCCCTCCAAGGAGACCTCATGATCGAGCAGAACCCGTGGCCGACGGAACGGGCGGGACGGTCGACCGTCCTGGCCCAGTTCGGCCAGGCCCGAGCCGACCTGATGCAGTGGGCACTGACCACCGGCGACGTGCTCGCCGACGCGGTCGTCGCCGAGATGCACCAGATCGGGATGAAGCAGGCCAGACCCGTGCTGAGCAGAGGCATCCGGGAGGGCCTGGACTCCCTCACCGATCCGCCTCCGGCAGTGGAGGCGCTGCTGCGGCAGACCGAGAGCGTGCCCGGCTACGTGGACGACTCCCTGCTCGACCAGGGCCCGATGCCGTTCTACACCTCACCGCTGCCGGTGCACATCATCGCGCTCAACGCGGGTTCACTGATCCGGGTCTACGAGTCGCCGTCGATCTCCAAGGTACTGACCACGACGGGCCGCCTGGTCGACTCCGCCCAGCGGCGCATCCGAGAGACCGGGGCGTGGCACGCACAAGTCATGCTGCCCGGCGGCCTTCGCGTCGGGCAACCGGGCTATGTGGCGACCCTGGAGGTGCGCATGCTGCACGCACACATGCGCAGACTCGCGCTGGACCGCGGCTACGACAGCTCGGCGGACGGCTGTCCGATCAACCAGGTCGACCTGGGGCGGACCTGGATGGACTTCACCCTGACCGCCTACACGGCCGAAGAGCTTCTCGGGTTCGGGCTGAGCAACCGCGAGCTGGCCGACCTGTACCGCTACTGGTGGTACATCGCCCACCTGCTGGGGATCGATGCCCGCCTGGTCGAGGGGATCACGGGCAACGAGGCCGCCGCGCGCCTCGACGCCGTGTTCCAGACCGTGACCGGACCGGTCACGGAGGACTCCGCCCTGCTGGCGGACGCGACGCTGGTATCGGTGACCTCCGCGCTGCACGGAATGCTCAAGGTCCCGCGCGGACTGGCCCGACCGGCGCTGAACGCGATCACCCGCCGGGTCCACGGCGACAGCATGTGCCAGGACCTGCGCATCCCCGCGGCTCCGATCGCCGACGCGTGGCTGGGGCCGGCGCTCTCCGGGCTCGCCCTGGCGCGCGACCGCCGCCGCCGGGACCCGGGACGATGGCAGGCCGCGATCGACCAGAACCTGGCAGCCACCCGCAGCGTGCTGGCGCGGCCCGACCAGCCGACGGCCTACCAGCGCGGCGCCACCGGATCCCACGACTGAGGGACCGGGACCTTGCCCGCGAACCCCCTCCACAGCCAGAACCAGCAGGCGGGCCTCGTGGCCGAGCAGCCGAGCAGCCGAGCAGCCGAGCAGCCGACGCATCTGATCAGCCGAGCAGGAGAGGGAACTTGATGCAGACGAACGGATACATGGACACGTTCTACGTGAACGGGCGCTGGGTCCGCTCGCACAGTACGCGACAGGCCGTGGTGACCAACCCGGCCACCGAGGAGAGCCTGGGACAGGTCACGTTGGGGGACGTCACCGACGTCGAGGCCGTGGTCGACGCCGCCCGTCGGGCCGCGCCGGGGTGGGCCCGGACGCCCGTGTCCGAGCGTGCGACGCTGCTGCGCGCCATCGCGGACGAGCTGACGATCCGTCATGAGGACATCGCACAGTTGGAGACGGCGGAGGTCGGCTCCCCGATCGCCCTGTCCCGCCGGGCGCACGCCGGGAGCCCGATCCAGTTCTTCGCCTCGGCCGCCGACCTGATCGAGCAGTCCGAGCCGGACGAGACGATCCCCGGCGCGACGGTGCTGCGTGAACCGTACGGGGTGGTCGGTGCGATCACACCGTGGAACTACCCGCTGCACCAGAGCGCGGCCAAGACGGCGCCGGCACTGGCGGCCGGGAACACCGTCGTGTACAAGCCCAGCGAGCTCACTCCGCTGGGGGCCTACGCCCTGGCCGAGGCGATCGATTCGGTGGGCCTGCCGCCCGGTGTGTTCAACATGGTCATCGGCGACGGAACGACCGTCGGAGCGCGCATCGCCGCCCATCCGGACGTCGACCTCGTGTCGTTCACCGGTTCCACCCGGGCGGGCGTCCAGGTCGCGACCGCGGCGGCGGCCACCGTCAAGAAGGTGTCCCTGGAACTGGGCGGCAAGAGCCCCGCCGTCATCCTGCCGGGCGCGCCACTGCAACCGGCCGTGCGGCAGGCACTCCGTTCGGGTTTCCTGAACTCCGGTCAGACGTGCATGGCCCTGACCCGGATCCTCGTCGACCGGGCGCGCCTGGCCGAGACCGAGACGATCGTCCGCGACACGGTCGCCGGTTACGTCGTGGGCGACCCGACCGACCCGGACACCGACTACGGTCCGCTCGCCTCGAAGGCTCAGCAGGATCGCGTGCGGGACTACATCCGCCGGGGACAGAGGGAAGGCCTGCGACTGGTGACCGGCGGCCCCGATCGCCCGGCCTCGCTGAGTCGTGGCTACTACCTGCCGCTGACGGTCTTCTCCGACGTCCCGCCGGGCTCGGCCCTGGTGACCGACGAGATCTTCGGGCCCGTACTGGTGATCCAGGCCTATGACTCGGTACACGAGGCCGTCGACCTGGCGAACCGCACGCCCTACGGTCTGTGCGCCGGCGTGTGGGGTGCCGACCGCTCCGAAGCCGTCGAGGTGGCGCGGCAGCTCCAGGTCGGCCAGGTCTTCGTCGACGGCGCCGGGTTCAACCCCGCCGTCCCGTTCGGCGGCTACAAGCGGTCAGGGATCGGCCGCGAGTGCGGACGCCACGGGTTGGAGGAGTTCCAGCAGACCAAGGGACTGGTGTTCGGCGCCGACACCGCCGACTCCGGTTCACCCCGCTGACGAGAGCTGGGTGTGACCGACCTCAGTGGTCAGTGCTTCTAGTCTTTGGTCTGGCCGTCGGTGAACCGTCCGACCGGCTCCAGGTCCAGGCCGCGCAGGGCTTTTGAGATGTCGGACAGGGCCTTGGCGTTGGCCAGGGAGGCGAAGAACCGGGCACTCTCCAGGTCCCCCCTCTCCTCGGCCGCGACCGCCTTGTCCACGAAGTGGTCGATCCTGGTGTCCGTGAACCCCATCGAGACCCCCGGTGTCGTTGTTGAACTCACAGTGGAACGCCAGGTCAGCTTAGGGCTTGGGTGACCTGCGCCCCCGGCAACTCGCCCGACGACCGCACTCGGCCGCCGACCGTCGGGGCTTCCGTCCGGAGACGGCAAGGGCCCGGGGACGGTCACCACCGCCCCCGGGCCCTGACGAAACGCGTGCCTCAGTGCCGCTGGGAGGCCACCTCGTCCGCGTCCTCCTCCGCCGCGACCCCCCGCGCACGTGGACGGCGGTTCTCCGGGGCCGCGCCCCCCACATCGATGTCGGGCGGGGTCCGGGCGCGCCACGCGGGCCGCCACCAGGCCCCGTGCCCGGCCGGGTGCATGAGCGCGGGGTCCTTGTGCTCTGCCAGGTCCGGCGCACCGGAACCGCCGTGGGACGGCACGGACACCGGATCCGTCACCTGCTCGGGGGCCGGCTGCCGCGTACCCGACTGCCTGGCCGCTCGTCTGCGCAGGTAGAAGCGCCGCAGCAAGGTGAAGAAGCGGTCCGGAAGGAACACGGCGTCCGCGATGATCATCGCCCCGGAGAAGAGGGGCAGCCCCATGAACACTGCGATACCGATGTGCATACTCAGCAGCATGGCCAGAACAGGGTACTTGAGCCGGCCGAACAGGACGAAGGGGAAGGCGACCTGCAAGAGCACCGTCAGGTAGCCGACGATCGCGAGGAGGACCACGTGGTCCTCCGCCATGTGGGACAGCGCCGGCCAGGGCTGGAAGAGTTCGAGGTTCAGAACGTAGTGGAGAGCAGTCCCGTCGCCCCAGGTACCGCCTTGTACCTTGTACAGGCCGGCCGCCCCGTAGAGGATGCAGACCTGGGCCGCGATGACGAAAAGGCTGCAGTTGTGCAGCACCGTGGTCAGGGTGTTGCGCGCGTCGCGCAGTTGTTGTCCGAGGGAGTCCCCCACCGCTTCCGGCGCCTTGTCCGCGCCCGCCGCTCTGATCCGGGCCCGGCGCGCGTCCAGGGACCAGCGTCGGCCGCAGGCGGTGAAGACGAGGTAGACCGCCATCAGGAGGATGAGGTTGTCTCCTCCGTCCGTCATGAAGATCGACCTGGCGTGGAACGAGGCCACCATGAGGGCGAAGAGGATGGAGATGATCCGGGTCCGCCAGCCCAGCATGAACAGCACGGACGTGATGAGAGCCATCACGTAGCAGAGTTCGAAGTAGGCAGGGCTGTCGGAGAGGGTGAGGATGCTCTTCCAGCCCGTCTGGTCGAAGAGCTGCCTGGCCAGAGCGGGTGTCCACGGTGAAGCGGGGCCCCAGATCTCGTGGCGGTGAGGGAACTCGCGCAGCAGGAAGGCCAGGTAGAGCAGACCGTAGCCGATGCGCATGACCGCCACGGCATACAGGGAGATCGGCCGTTCCGTCAGGAGCGCGCACAGCGCGCTGGTCCTGTCGAGGAGCCGCCGAACCGTGGTCGCGTCCGCTTTCCTGCGGCGGGCGGGCCGTAGCGGTGAGTCCGGCTCGGGCTGGATGTGCTCAGTTCCCATGGAGGGTCACCTTCCACCAGGGTAGAAGCCGGGTCTCGATGGGCGCCGGCGAGGTCCCGGGCGATCGGTCGGCGTCCGTCGTTCCGGGCGCGGCGATGGGCAGGGTTCTCACCCGGAGCTGGATGTGCTCGAAACTGCCGCCGTTGTGTTCGGCGAAACGGGCCGCAGCGATGTTACACAGGTACTTCTGCATCAGCACGGCGTGTTCCGAGTACGACTCGTCGCCTCCTCCGTGTGATTCGAGATAGGACGTCCAGGACCGGCGCAACATGTTCTGCGACGTGTGGCTCGGGAATATGTTGTGCTCTACGGCGGAATTGTCCACAGCGGTCAGGTCGAACCAGTCGCTTACCTGGACCGAGCCGTCCGGGGCAGTATGTGCGGTCCTCGCTGAAATCTGCTGGTTGACCGAGTCCGGGTCCGGTGCGAAGAGACGCCAGTTCTGCTCGAACAGTGGATAGACCCATGCGTTGACCTGTTGGCTGTACCGCTGCGAGACGGTGTTGGAGGGGGCCACATGCAAGAACACCAGAATCACATGGGCCAGCGTCGTCACCACACACAGGACCACGGCGATTCTCAGACCCGCCTTCAGCGCGAGGGCCGTGGTGGCCCTCCTACGCGGCGTGGTCGTTTCTTCGTCGCTCTCCTGCGGGGTCGGACCGGAGCCGTTCTGTGGGGATTCCTTCACGTCCACTGATTCACTTCGGGCCTGCACCGCCCCACCCTGTCTTTCTCATATCGGCTACTCGTGTCCGCTTCTTCGGGGCCCATCACGGAAGGCGCGCGGCGGGGTCGACGAGGACCCCGCCGCGCGCTGTCAACCGGTGAGCGTGCTTCCTACTGCCCGTTGCCCAGTCATCAGGGCCGTCCCGGCCCCTCTACACGTCGGGCTGGTCCCCGTAGCCCCCGTGACGCGCGTGCTCGCGGCCGGGCTTCCCGTCGTGGCCGTGGCCGTGGCCGTGGCCCGGCTTACCGGGCTTACCGGGCTTGCCGGGTTTGCCGTCGTGGCCGTGGCCCGGCTTACCCGGTTTTCCGGGCTTCCCGTGGCCCGGCTTGCCGGGCTTGCCGGGCTTGCCGCCGCCACCGGTGGTGTTGCCCGCCGTGTTGCCCGCCGTCTGCCCCACCGTGTTGCCCGAGGTGTTGCCCGCCGTGTTGCCCGCGATGTTGCCGGCGGTGTTGCCCACGCTCACTCCGCCCGAGGTGCCCCCGTTGGTGCCCCCGTTGGTGCCACCGCTGGTGCCACCGGTCAGGACACCGCCCAGGAGGCCGCCGGTGGTGCTCCCAGCCGTCACGCCGCCCAGGACACCGCCGACCACGCCGGCGGTGGTGCCGTTGGTCGTTCCGTTGGTCGTACCCGTGGTGGTGCCGTTGGTCGTACCGGTGGTCGTACCCGTGGTGGTGCCGTTGGTCGTACCCGTGGTGGTGCCGTTGGTCGTACCCGTGGTCGTACCGGTAGTCGTTCCCGTGGTCGTACCGTTGTCACAGGTGGAACGGGTGATCGTGTTGGTGTCCAACGTGACCGAGCCTTCGCGGGCCAGCGCCCGCCCGTCGATGGTCGCGCCGGTGGTGGCGCTGATCGAGGTCAGGGCCATGATGGTGCCCACGAAAGTGGAGTCGGTGCCCAGGGTGGCCGAACTGCCGATCTGCCAGAACACGTTGCAGGCCTGCGCGCCGTTGATGAGGGAGACCTGGCTGGCAGAGGCCGTGGTCAGCGCTGAGCCGACCTGGAAGACCCAGACGGCGTCGGGGTTGCCCTGGGCGTTGAGGGTGAGCGTGCCGGTCAGACCCAGGGCCGAGGAAGCGGTGTAGACGCCGGGAACCAGCGTCAGACCGCCGGCATCGGGCGGAAGCGCCGCGTCCGTGGCCTGCCCTGCGGCGTTGTTGTACGCCGCTACCAGGTCGGACTTGGCCTGGAGCGCGACTGCGTCCGCCGAGTGCTGGGTCCCGTTGACCAGGCCGGGCGGGAACCCGGTGATGGCCGTGCCAGGACTCACTCCGATGTCTCCGGTGATCACGGAGGGACCGGTGTTGGTGATCGACTCACCAGCCAGAACCGCGAAACTCTCCGCCGTGCCCAGAGGTACGGGAGTGGCGATGGCGAGCGCCTGTGTCGGCGTCATCACGACCATGGCGGCGATGACTGTCGCGGAGAGCATTGCGGTGGGCCAGGCGGGCACGGTGCGCCGTCGAGCCACAGCACGAATCTTGAGCTTCATTAAGAGGCCGATTTCTGTGGGATACGGGGCATACCGGGCCGTTACCGATCGCCCGGAAAGCCTTAATTCTGTCGCTGGAATATTAAGCTCGGGAGCACTGTCGGCATGAGCAGCGCCGCGCCGCAACCACAAGATTTCACCCGCTGGGGTCGCGGGAATTCCACCGGGTCGAGCAGCCACCCAGGAGCAGCCCTAGGATCAGTTCGCGTACAAATCGCCATACTGAGTGACCGAAAGACCACAGGGCACCGCCTGCATCACACCCGGGGCGCCGACCGGGCTTCGCCGGACGAGAATCCCCAGGCAGGGACCGGTGCGCCGACCGCAACAGTATAAGCCATACCACTCGGATCGAGTTGGTGCCGAGCGCTTTCGTGGAGCAGAAAATCAGGCCCTGCGCCACAGCCATCATTCGCATTGCACCAACTCGGCAATTCGATTATTATTTGCGCGCCCTGACCATTTTATCTCTGTTTTCTCACAGGACCGCCGCATTCGCCCCCTTTCCGTCGAACTCGGGCGCCAGGTTGTGGATCAAGGCCCCGGGCAGGGCCGCGAACACCAACACGGGGCCACGGCTTCGCGGCCACCGGTGCGTCCTGGTCCGCCGCGACGCGGCCCGGACACGGCAAGGGCCCGGGGGCGGTCACCACCCCGCCCCCGGGCCCTGACAGAACGTGTGCCTCAGTGCCGCTGGGAGGCCACCTCGTTCGCGTCCTCCTCCGTCGCGACCCCCCGCGCACGCGGATGGCGGTTCTCCAGGGCCGCACCCTCCACGTCGATGTCGGGCAGGATCCGGTCGAGCCACGCGGGCAGCCACCAGGCCCCGTTCCCGGCCAGGTGCATGAGCGCGGGGATCAGCGCCATGCGCACGACGAAGGCGTCGATGAGCACGCCGAAGGCGAGCGCGAAACCGATCGAGCTGATCATGACGCTGTGGGAGAAGACGAACCCTCCGAACACGGAGATCATGATGATCGCCGCGGCGGTGACCACCGCACGACCGGCGTGGAACCCGCGCACCACGGCGATCCGGGCGGGGTCTCCGTGCACGTAGGCCTCACGCATGCCCGTACCGATGAAGAGCATGTAGTCCATCGCCAGGCCGAACAGGATCCCGGCCAGGAGCGTGGGCAGGAAGTTCAGCACCGGCCCGGGGTTCTCGATCCCGAAGAGGCCGCCCAGCCACCCCCACTGGTAGACGGCCACCACGCCGCCCAGCGCGGCGAAGTAGGACAGGACGAACCCGAGCGTGGCCACGACCGGCACGAAGACCGAGCGGAACACCAGCAGCAGGATCACCAGGGACAGGCCCACGACCACGGTGAGGTAGGTCGGCAGCGAATCGCTCAGGGTCGCGGAGATGTCGATGTTGCCGCTGGCCATGCCCGCGACCCCCAGCGGACCGGTGCCGTCGATCGGCTCCAGGTCGCGGAAGGTGTGCACGAGGTCCTCGGTGGACGCGCTGGCCGGGCCCTCCACGGGAACGACCTGGAAGATGGCCAGGGTGTAGTCGTCGGAGACCGCGATGGGGGCGACCGCCGCCACGTCCTCGTGGGAGTAGAGCTCCTCGGCGATCAGCGCCTGCTCGTGTGCGGCGTTCTGCTCGGCGGCCTCCTCGGTCGGCCCGCCGGTGAGCCCGGCCGCGACCAGGAGCGTGCCGTTCTGTCCCGCGCCGAAGTGCTCCTCCACCACGGAGTAGGCCCGGTACTGGGTGGAGTCGGTGGGTTCGGAGGAGCCGTCGGGCATGCCCAGCCGCAGGTCCAGGGCGGGCAGGGCGACGATACCCAGGGCGAGCACGGCGACGGCGGCCTGGAGCAGCGCCCGACCGGTCGCCATCGGCCGGACCTGCTCGGGGGCGCCTCCGTCCCCGTCCTTCCCGGTTGCCCCGTCCTTCCCGGCGAGGCGGGCGCGCTCACGCCGGGACAGGATCCGCGCGCCGAGCAGTGACAGCAGGGCCGGGACGAGCGTGATCGCGATGAACACGGCGACGGCGATGGAGATGGCGCCCACACTGCCCATGAGGCCCAGGAACCCGATCCCGGTCAGGTTCAGGCCCAGCAGTGCGACGAGTACGGTCGTCCCGGCGAAGACCACGGCGTTGCCCGCGGTCCCGTTGGCCAGGCCGATGGACTCGCCCACGTCGATGCCCTGCTTGAGCTGGCGACGGTGGCGGTTGACGATGAACAGCGCGTAGTCGATGCCGACGGCCAGACCGAGCATCAGGCCGAGGATCGGCGTCACCGACGCCATCTCCAGCACCCCCGACAGCGACATCGCGATCAGGGTGGCGATACCGACGCCGACCAGCGCCGTCAGGATGGGCAGGCCCGCGCCCACCAGGGTGCCCAGCATGATCACCAGGACCACGCCGGCCACGATCACGCCGATGATCTCGGCGGCGCTGACCAGGCTGGGCATGGCCATGGCCATGTCGTTGCCGAAGTCGACGGTGGTGCCGGGGACCGGGTCGCTCTCGAAGACCGCCATGACGGCGTCACGGGTCTCCTGGGAGATCTCCGTCTGGCTGTCGGTGAAGGCGATGTTGACCAGTGCGGTGGAGCCGTCCTCGGAGACCGTGCGGATTCCGGAGGCCATCTCAAGCAGGGACTCGCCCTGTTCGAGGTCCTCCAGGCCCGCCTCGATCTCCTCGCGGTTCTGGTCGATCACGACCTGTTCCGCGTCGAGCCCGGCTTCGGCCTGTTCGAGCACTCCGCCGGCCTCGGCCTGGGCGCGGCCCTCGTCGAGCTCGTCCTGGCCGGCTTCGAGGTCCTGCAGTCCGGTTTCGAGCTCGTCGCGGCCCTCCTCCAGCTCCTGCTGCTGGTCGGTGCGCTGGTCCTCGGTGGCGAACGGGTTCATCGCCGTCTCGACGCGGGGGGCCTCGGCGGCCTCCTCGACGCGGTCGGCGATCGCGTCCTGCTGTTCCTCGGTGAAGGCCGAGCCGTCCTCGGTCTGGTAGACGACGGTGCCCGCGCCGCCGCCCATCCCGGAGAACTCCTCCGACAGGAGCTGTTCCACCTCGTCGGTGGGTGTCCCGGGGATGGAGAAGCTGTCCTCCAGGTCTCCCGAGAAGAGGAAGAACGCGGTGCCGGCGGCCACGAGCAGTGCCAACCAGATCGCTATAGCGGTGACGGCCCGGCGCGCGCACGCGCGCCCGAGTCTGTAGAGAAATTCAGCCATGGGTGTTGTCTGCCAAACGGAGATGGGTGGTGGGAGCGCGTCGTGCGCTCAGGAGGAGGCGGGGCCGACCGAGCCGTAGCCGTCGCGGTTGACAGCGATCATGCGTTCCAGCAGCTCGGCCCACACCTGGCGGGAGGCGGCGGTGTCGGCCCCTCCGGTGGTCTGCTCCCAGTGCTGGACCGTGACCGCGCCGCCGCTGATGAGCGCGCCGCACATGAGGTCGACGACGAGCGGGTCGACACTCGGGTGCCGGCGCGTCATGATCGCCGCCAGGCGGACGCTCACGTCACTGATCGCGCTTTCGAACAGCGCGGCCCGGCTCGGGGCGAGCTCGTGCCCCTCCTGTCGGAGGAGGTGTTTGAGCCGGGTGATCGGCGTGAGCAGGTCGGTGCTGCGGATCGCTGCGGCGAACTCGTCGAACATGTTCCCCCGGCGGCCACCGGCCGTCGCGGGGAGGTTGTCCTCGATGCTGTCGACGATCGCCTCCAGCATCTGGCCGAACACTTCGAGGACGATGTCGTCCAGGGACCTGAAGTGGTTGAACACGGTCCTGCGGGAGACGTCGGCCCGTTCGGCGAGCTGGTCGACGGTGAAGCCTGTGCCCCCGCTCTCGGTCATCAGCTCGGTGGCGGCGTCGACGAGGGCACGGCGGTGGCGTGACTTCAGTGCCGCACGCCGGTCACGTGATGGCTGTCGGTGCTGGTCGTTCACGTTCTCACGCTAGACACCTGAATGCACTTGGTGCAACGAAGCACTTGGTGCAAAGGCTCACATCCGGCGTGGGGCGCGGTGTCGGGTCCGCGTCGCGTTCGCCCCCTCGCCCCGGGCATCTCCTCCCGGCCCGGCCCCGGACGGCGGCGCGGCGGGCCGCCGTCACCCCTCCGGTTCGGGTTCCTCAGGTGGGAGCGGGAGCAGTCTGGCCGCGAACTCGGTCCACAGGCCGTGGTCGAACTCACGGAAGGTCCCGATGTCGGGGTAGGAGTCCTCGCCGGACGCCCTCAGAAGGTGGGACAGTCCGATCGTCGCGCTGCCGAGGCGCTTCGGCTTCGGTACCAGCACGTACACCTCCGTGCCGGGCTCGTACTCCACCACCTCAACGCCCTCGGGCAGCGGAGCGTCCGTGCCGGGTCCCGGGGCGGCGATCGGAACGCTGACCCGTGTCATCAGCTCCCCCGCGACGTTGGACAGGGACCGCCACGGCATCCCGTCCCTCGTCCAGCCGCGTTCCGCGACCACCCGGCCGAGCCGGGCCTCGGTGTCGGCGACGTCGGCGTTCTCCGCCTCGATGTCGTACTCGGCGCCGGGCCCCAGGGGGATGTCCGACACCACGGCGGTGGCCGCCGCGAGTTCGCGGACGCGGACGGTGGAGTCGGCCGCCAGGGCGGCGGCCGCCTCCTCCAGGGCCCGGTCCTGGGCCTCGCGCTGCCGCCGGAGTTCGTCGGCGTAACGGCGCAGCCCCTCCGGTGCCCGTGGGAGGTCGTCGACCAGTTCCCTGATCCGCTCCAGGCTCAGCCCCGCCCTGCGCAGCGCCAGGATCTGACCGGCGCGCTCCAGCTGCTCGATCGTGTAGTGCCGGAACTGCGAATCCTCGTCCACGTGCGCGGGAACCAGCAGCCCCTGTGCGTGGTAGTGGCGGAGGGTCTTGGGCGGGAAACCCGTGAGCTCACTGAACGAGCCGATCGTTAGCATGCCCACCACTGTGGGCCTTCCCCCAGGGGGAGGGTCAAGTCGTCGGCCGGTCGGAGGGGCGGAGACCGCGGCCTACTCGTCACCGCCGGACGGACCGCCGTGTTCGCCGAAACCGGGAATGCTGCCCTGGCTCCGCTCCCAGGCGAGCTGCTCACCCTGGCGCTCGACGGCCCGCCTCTCCTCGGGTGTCAGGTCGTCGGGGATGGGGTCGCGGTCCTTGCGAGCCATGGTGGCCTTCCTGTTCCTTCTCCGTGTCGTGGTCCGGCACCGAACACAACCGGGTCCCCCGGTCGGTGCCTCGCCTACAGGACGGAGTCGGAACGGGGTTCTGACGCGGAGAACACCATCTCATTGAGTGACGCGCATCTCACTCTATGCGTTCTCCACTGTCCGGCGGCCCCGAAATCCCACCGGCGGACGGAGCTCCGGACGTGCGCCACCCCGGATGCGGCGGGGCCATCCCGAACCGCCCGCGCCGGGCGGGCACCGCGGGACCCGACCGGGCCCGCGTCTCCCCGCCGCATCCGGGGCCGTGTGGCATCATGCGACCATGATCGGACACCTGCGCACCATCGCCATCGACTGTCCGGACCCGGTCGCGCTCGCCGCGTTCTACTCCGAACTCCTGGGGCTTCCCCCCGCCGGCGGAGACCACGGGTGGGTGATCATCGGCAACGGGGAGGGGCAGCCCCGGATCGCCTTCCAACACGTCCAGGACCACCGTCCGCCCGCGTGGCCGGACCCGGACCACCCCCAGCAGATGCACTTCGACATCACGGTGGACGACATCGACGCCGCCGAGGAGCGGGTCCTCGCCCTCGGCGCCACCCCGTTGAGGCGGGTGGAGGAGGACCCCGACAACCTCTACCGCGTCTACGCGGATCCGGCCGGGCACCCCTTCTGCCTGGAGTTCACCAGGTAGTCGACCCCGGCCCCACAGGGCCTCAGGCCCGGTCGATCCGGTAGAGGGTGGTCGAACCGGACACCTCGTTGGCCACGGCCAGGAGGGGGACCCCCGGGACGGGAGAGTCCCCTGCCTCGATGAAGGTCAGGCCCTCCGCCCCGAGGTCGCCCGCCTCGCGGGTTCCGGGCTCGGCGGAGAAGTCCCGGTTGTTGAGGTACTGCACGTGGAAGGGGGCGTGCGGGTCGGTGACGTCGTACACCATCACCCCGCCCACGCGCTCCAGGCCGACGAACGCGTAGGTGCGACCGGACACCCCGCCCAGCACGACGCCCTCGGGCTCGGGGCCCTTGTCGTCGCTGCGGGTCTCGAAGCTGTTCTCGGTGTGGTTGGAGTTGAAGAAGTCGGGCTCGGCCTCGGCGGTGATCCGCTCGAAGTCGGAACCGGAGTCGAAGAGCTGCTCGCCGTCCGCCGTCCAGATCGAGAAGGACCGGCCGCCGAACGCGTACACGTCCTCGTAGCAGGTGCCGTCCGCGCGCAGGCCGTCGGCGGAGGTGACCGTCAGCCGCCCCAGGGCCGCGTCGTCCGCGAGCCCCTCCAGGGAGGTGACGCCCAGGTCGTTGTCGGCCACGAAGTCGCGCAGGCGCGGTGAGTCCTCGCACAGCGGGGTCTCCTCGACCAGGTCGGCCAGCCGCGACTCCTCGGAGTAGCCGGACCGGTCCCGGGTGTCGCCCTCGTTGGCGGTCACCAACAGGGTTCGGCCGCGCCACCGGTAGCTGTCGAAACCGTCGGGCTGGTACATGCCGTACACCGGCCAGTTCTCGACGCGGATCCCGCCGTCCCGGTCGGACACGTCCAGCTCGTTGCCGGGTTCCAGGTGGTCCTTGGCGCCGAAGGGCACGATGTCGGTGAACTCGGCGGTACGCAGGTCCAGGACGGCGAAGGCGTTGGCCTCCTGGAGGACCACGTGGGCGCTGTACGCGGTGTCGGCGACGATGTACTCGGGTTCGAGGTTGCGCGCCACCCGGCCCGGGGTCCCCGGCTCGCCGGTGGACAGGTCCGGCCCGAACACACGCACGCCGGGACGGAGCTCGCGGTCCCCGTCCCACGCGCGAAAGTCGGCGGTGCGGACGTCGTCCTGGGTGAGGGCGGCGGGCCTGCGGTTCACCCGGACCACGCTCACCGACCCCTCGGGGTCGACGGTGTGCTCGTCGTCGGGCTCTCCCTCGTTGGCCACCAGGAGGAGGCGGCCGTCGGGGGTGAAGGTCGCCATGTCCGGGAGCGCGCCGACCCGGACCGCGTTCAGCGCCCTGCCCCCGGTGTCGAAGAAGACCACCCAGCCGTCGTCGGTGCTGTCGGCGGCCTCGACCGCCACGGCCACGACGCCGCCGTGGACCGCCACGGAGTTGGCGACCGCGCCCTCCTCGACCACCGAGCCGTCCGCGGCCTCGATGCCGGGCGCGCGCAGGTCGAAGAGCTTGGCGGGGGCGGAGGGGTCCGAGATGTCGAGCACCTCGACCGTGGCGGCCTCGGCGTTGACCACGAACAGGCGCTGGGTGCGCGGGTCGTGGGCGACGATCTCCGCGGCGGCCGAGTCGAAGGAGTCCGCGTGGTAGGTGCCGACCGCGGACAGTTCGACGCCCCCGGTCCCTTCGTCGGCGGGGTTCCGGTCCTCGGCGTGCCCGGGGGCAGCCGCCCCGGTCAGGGCGACGGCGAGAGCCGCGGTGACCGCCATGGTCTTGCGCATGGTGCTTCCTGGTGGTTCGGGGGAAGGGCGCGGACACGCCCGCGCCGAAGCCAACCAGGGGCCGGCGAGGAGCGGCCGAACGGGCGGTGTCGGGAGGGTGAAGGGATCGCACGGTCGGTGTCATCGCGTTTGCCCTGGTCGTCGCCGTACCGTCACCCGTCGGACGGTTTCCCGGACGCGGTGTCCTCCGGAGCGGTCGGCCCGGGGTTGCCCGCTACTCCCAGGCCAGGCGACGGCCGGTGGACACCCCTGTGGGCACGCTGCCGAAGTGGGCGGCGAGGACGTCACGACCGGGGGCGCTCCGGGTGGAGACGACCTCCCCCGCGCAGACCCACGTGTTCCAGGCCCGACCGAAGGCCTCCGCCCCCTTCCGGCTGCGGCCGAACAGGGACGGGACCGCGTGGTACACCGCCGTGTTGGGAACGGGGTCGCCGGACAGCTGGGCGCGGGCGTGCGCGCGCTCCACCCCGGCGTCGGAGGGGACGGGGAGCACGTAGCGCGGCACCAGGTGGAGCGGGCTTCCGACCAGCGGACCGAGCACCTCGTCCAGTGCGGTGGCGAACGCCTCGGCGGCCTCGGGCCCCGCACCCGTCAGCGTGAACCGGTACACCCCGTCGGTGTCCACGTGGGCGCGCACCCCCTTCGCACCGACCGCCGACCGGCCGGTGGCGTGCAGGGCGTCGGCCACGGCGCACGCGTACCGGGTCGTGTCCACGGGCTCTGCCGCCCGTCGCAGGAGGACCGCTGCGGCGCCGATCCGACGGTGCCCGACCGCGGCGAAGAAGGCGGCGCCGAGCACCGCGGCGGCGGCGAGCAGCCACGGAAGTGCCAGGGCGAGCAGCAGGCACAGTGCCACCAGGACGGCCCCGGTGACGGCCACGGCGTCGGTCCCCGCCGGCGGCTCCCCCGCGCGGATCGCCCCGGCGGGGGCTGCCAGCGCTCCGGGGGGCGGGGGCAGGGCGACGTCCTCCCCCCGCACGGCGGGCGCCCTCCGGTCCCTGACCCGCAGGGTCGGCAACAGGACGTCCTCGTAGGGCTCACCGACCCGCCAGCGCGCCCGCGTCTCGTCACGCCGGGCCGCGCGGGCGACCATGCGCGCGTTGACCGCTCCGGGGTCGTCCGGGGGTTCGTAGGGGGAGAAGGCCGGGTCGACGTGCGCGACCCCGCTCATGACGGCGCCGTCGGCGGCGGCCCCCAGGTAACCCTGGTGTTTGCGCACGAACCGGGACCAGTCGGCGGCCCCGCGCGGGTGCTCGTGGCTGACGCAGACGACCGTCCAGGTGTGCGCGGTCTTCTCCGGCCAGGAGGGGTCCAGGCGCAGGGCGCGCCCCCGGCTCTGCACGACGGCGGTGGGAGTGGTCGCGGTCGTCAGGTCGACGACGGTGTTCACGCCCCGCGCGTCCCACCCCTCCCCGAGCAGGGCGCGGGTGCCGACCAGGACCTGCGCGCCGCCGGACTCGAAGAAACGCGTCACCACGCCGACCCAGGTACGGGGTGACCAGGCCCCCTCGATGACGTGCAGGCCGTCGGCCTCCCTGGTCGACAGGCCGGTGCCCGGGAGCCGGTCCCGGGCGAAGTCCAGGAAAGCCGCGGCGGTCAGCGGCGCCATGGCGACGGTGCGCCCGGTGACCAGGACCGGGTCGAGCCCGGCGGTGCGCGGGTCGGCGGCGAGAACGGACAGTTGGAGCCATGCGGACCCGGCGTCGTCGGCCAGGACCCCGCGCAGGGAGACGGGTGCGCGGGCACCGGCCCTCTCGTGGTCGCAGAGGACGAGAGCGCGCAGCCGGGGACCGACGGCGTCCCTCTCGGCGGCGATGATCTCCACGGTGGCGTGCGACTTGGCGTCGCTGCGGGCCAGGACCCGGTCCACGGGTGAGGTGCCGGTGCGGACGCCGTGGCGGGTCAGGTGGTAGCCGACGGAGGGCAGGGCGGTACGGAGGCGTTCGCGGGCGGTACGGTCGCGCCCGGAGCCGGTGAGGCAGTGCCGCGCGTAGTCGCCGATCAGCGCCGTCCAGTCCTCGGCGCGCGGCGGGTGCCGGTGCTCCTCCAGGAGGCGGGCCCCTTCGGGGAGGGCGCACAGCCCGGCGTGGTGCAGGCGCAGTACGGCGTCGGCGAGGGCGGGTTCGCCGGAGGCGAGCCGGGACCACGGGAGCCGCCCGCCCTCGCCGGTGGAGCGGTCCACGAAGCGGGCGTCCACCCAGGGCAGGAAGTCGGTGTCGGCGAACCCCGGGGTGAGCAGTTCCGTGCACATCTGCGCGAACCGGGTGCCCTGTTCGGCGAGGTACCCGCGCTCGGTGTCGGTGGGCCCGGTGACGTAGGCGAGTTCGGCGAACGGCGCGAGGTACCCGTCGCGGACCAGGGCGGGGATGGACGCCCCGGTGAGGGGTGGCCCGAAGAGGCGGTCCACCAGTGCCTTCTCCGTGGCGGTGAGGCTCGCGGCGGGGGTGCCGGTCAGGCCGATGACGTGCGCGTCGGGGAGTTCGTCGAGGATCTGCGCGAGCAGGCGTCCCCACACCTGGAGGAGGTGGTGGCACTCGTCGAGCAGGACCGTGAGCGGCCCGGCCCCGTGCAGGGCGTCGACCAGGGCCCGGCCGTTGGCGTGGAGGCGGTCGCGTGGTGAGGCGGTCGTGCGCCCCTCCTCGTCGGTCTCCGCGTCGGGGTCGAAGACGGCGAGGGACTGGTAGGTGAGGACGTTGACGTCGTCCGCGAGGTCCCGGCCGTGCCCCGCGGAGCATCCGTCCGGTCGGTCGAAGGCCTCCCAGTGGGTGGTCCACTGGCCCTGGATGGCGGTGTTGGGCACGAGGACGACGGTGCGGCGGCCGAGGCGGCGGGCGGCTTCGAGCCCGACGAGGGTCTTGCCGGATCCGGGCGGGAGGACGATCCAGGTGCGGCGGCGCCCCTCGGCCCAGAGGGCGCCGACGGTGTCCAGGGCGGTGCGCTGGTAGGGCCGGAACTCGCCGGGCCAGCGGGCAGCCGCGAACGGCGTGGACGTTTCGGACACGCGCCCACAGTAGCCGGGGCGGTCGTATCCGGGAGGGGCCGGGCCCCGGGGGTCAGTACCCGGCGGAGCGGAGCCGCTGCCAGGCGGTGGACCAGCGTTGGCGCTCACCGTCGTCGGTGCCGGCGCAGGCGGTGACGAAAGCCATGAGGAACACGTATCTGGGCAGCTCAGTGCCTTCGAGTGCCTGCTGGAAGGTGGACCTCTTGACCGCGCCCCCGCACAGGTACTCCAGTTCGAGGTAGGACCAGTCGCCCGCCCAGACCAGATAGCGGCGCATGATCAGCAGGAACTCGGCGGGGGTCTCGGCGTCCAGGGGATTGGGGCGCTGTTCGTAGCCGATGAGCGCCCGGACGGGGAGGCGGCGCTCGACGGTGGCGCTGGGGGTGGACAGGAGCCTGTCCAGCCACGTGGTACTGCCGAGGGCGTTGTTGGGACCGGTGGGCTCAAGGATGTTGGTGGGACTCACATCGTCTCCTTTTCACCGGTCGAAATCGGCGTCATGTAGTTCTTCCGTGCGTGGTACGCCTGTGGGCACATACGCGAACAAGGGGGCTGAGAGAACACCGACGGTCGGTCTCGGGATCTTGTGGAGGGAACTCCGACGGTTCGGTTACCAGGAAATCTACCGGATGAACACGACACGCGAAAGCGCCTGTGGACCGGGTTCCGGAGAGGCCTGGGTCTCCTCGCACTGTGACGTGGACACTCCGATGCGCCCCACTGAGGAATTTTTGCGCACAACACATCAAATGTCATCTGACTCCCCATGAGAAACGTCCGCATTGACAGAAAATGGACAGAGCGGCGCGACCTGGGAAATCCAGTGAAATGATCTTCGTGCACAGAAAAGCAGATGAGCCGAATCGGTAGTTCAGACGTGTCCGAAACTAGCTCTCCGGGGCCCGTGCCACGACCGTGGCATCGTCGCTTCCCTTGCCCCAAAGAAACACCGACCGCTTCGGGTCGGACGCCTCCAGCGCGCGGACCCGGTCCACCAGGGCGCGCGGGCCCCTCTCCGAAACCAGGGTGAGGATCTGTCCCCGGCCCCGGTCACCGAAGACCTCTGCCCCCGGCTCGCGCTGTCGGACATCGTCACGAGAGGACGTGCCGGAAGGGTTCCGGTGAGCGCCTCCTCGGCCGCCCGCGTGTCCGCGCCCGCCGTCCAAAAACCTCCGGGCACGTTGCGGTGGGAGCGGGGCGCGTCCCGGTCCGCGCCCCGACGGGCCAGCTCGGCCCGCAGGTCGTCGAGCCGGGTGTCGGCGGCCACGAGCGTCCCGCCGCCCTCCTCCTCCACCAGCACGGAGTCGGACAGCACCAGGTACTCCCCCGCCGCCCGCCCGCACCGCCACCACCGTCGCCGACGGCGTCTCCTGGTTGCCCAGGTCGCAGGTGTGCGCGGGCCGGTGTGCCCGGTGCCGGGGCGCGCCCGGCACCGGGCGGGGCTCAGCGGACGAGGACGGTGGTGTGCACGTCGATGTTCCCGCTCTCCCAAAGCCAGTCCATCGCGGCGAGGCTCACCCGTGCGCAGCCCTTGGAGGCGGGCTGGGCCGGGACGCTCGGGTACCCGTGGACGGCGATGCCGCCGTTGAAGTACTTGGGCCGGTAGAGGGCGCCGTAGGGGCCGGGGTCCCAGGCGTCCACATCGCGGAAGACGGTGTAGGTGCCGGTCGGGGTGGTGGCGATCCGCTCGCTGCCGTCCGAGCCCTCGTAGGGTTGGCCGGAGCCGGTGGAGGTGTTGACGACGCGTTCGACCTCGCCGTCGGACACCGCCAGGAGCAGCTGCCTGTCGAGGTCGATCTCCAACAGGTCGCCGGAGGTGGTCGTGGCCGCGGGGACGACGCCCTCGTCGAGCGCGGTGCGGGTGGCGGGGCCGACCACGCCGTCGCGGTCGAGCCCGGCGGCCTTTTGCAGGGCGACGACCGCCTGGTCGGTGTGGAAGCCGAACTGGCCGTCCACGCCGTCGATCCAGTAGCCCAGTTCGGTGAGCCTCTCCTGGAGTGCGGTCACCTCCGGCCCGGTGCTGCCCTGGCGCAGCTCCGGCCCGGAGACGGCCGCGGCGGAGGACGCGGACGCCGGGGGCGCGAGGACGACGGAGCCCAGGAGGAGGGCGCACGCCGCGGCCAGGACCGCGACGACCGCGCGGACCTGCCGTGTCTCGGTGGGCGGGGGGAGTATGAGGAGTGAGGGGGGAGTTGCCATACGTCACCTCATACCCACGAAAACGCCTGCTCTCCCCGAATCCCCGCGCCTGTGGGCAAGTCCTGTCCGTCCTCGCACGTGACGCGTGTCCCTCGTTTCGCGGCCCCGGTGTCCCGTCCCCCGCAGGCGTCCGGCCCCGGCAGGACGCGCTCAGCCCTGGCGGGTCCGGGCGTGCAGTGAGGAGGCCACCTGGACCAGCGCCCGGCAGCGGGCGAACTCCACGGCGGTGAACGGGACGCCCGTCCTGCGGACGGCGAGGACTCCGCCGTCGGGTGCGGGCAGGGTCATGGTGGTGTCCGACAGGTCCTCGCGCCCCACACCGTCGGGCGGGCCGGCGGTGTGCTCCACCTCCCGCGCCGCGGTGAGTGAGAGCAAAGAGCGTTCGAGGGTGGTCGCCCCGGCGATCAGGGCACTGACCAGGGCGAGGGTCCGGCTGGTGGTGTCGCTCAGCTCGTGTACGTCGGCCGGGCGCACGAGCGCGTCGCGCCCGCCCGCCTCGCGCAGGGCGGCGTGCAGCGCGTGCTCGTCCACGTGTTCGGGGGCGCTGACGAAGAACTCGTCCACGGCGTCGGTTCCGGCGGGGTGCACCTGCATGAGCCGGATGTCGACCCCCAGGGCCGCGAACCGGGCGGTCAGCGCCGCCAGGCCGCCGGGCACGTCGGCGACGGTGACCCGGACCCCCCACAGGCGGTCGCCGGACGGGTCGTGCGCGGTGGGCGTCGTGGCCTCCGCACCGGCGCGGAGGACCGGCACGGGACCGCCGGCCCCTGGTCCGTTCCGCGGCCCGTGCGCGTCCGCCCGCGGCCCGCCCCCCGGTGGCGCGTGCGCGGTCCGGTGCCGGCGCCAGCGGTGCAGCGCGGAGACCGCGATGAGGAGCGCCCCCACGCCGATCAGCGCGCGGACACCGCCGTCGCTGTGCCCCAGGGCGAGCACCACCACGTGCGCCGCTCCCGCGGCGAGGAGCAGTGCGCCCATGTCGAGTGCCTCGCGGCCGAGGAAGCCGTGGCGGTGGTCGTTGGTCCCGTGGTCACCATCGGAGACGTCCATGGCTCCGAAGGTGTCAGGCGCACGTTGCGCCCGGCTGTCACACCGTGACGAGCAGGTAACAACTCAGCGTGATGCCCATCACGGAGCGGAGTCGGCGGTGGTCCGGGCGACCATGGCGAACAGCTCTTTGCCGGTCCGGTCCGCGAGTTCAGGCCACGGGCCGCTCGGCACGGCGCCGACCGCCGTGGACGAGCCGGCGCATCAGCGCGTCCAGAGGGCCGGGACGCCCCGACCGGGCGAGCCACGCGGCCAGTCCGAGACCGACGAGCCAGGCCAGGGTAGCGACGACCAGCGCGCCGAAACCGCCCACCCGCGAACCCACGCCGACCAGGTCGGGGTGGAGCACCACCGCCACCAGCACCGAGTTGAGGATGTAGAAGGTCAGGGAGCGCCGACCCACCGCCGCGACGGCACGGGTCAGCGGTCCGCGGGTACGGTCCAACCGGATCGCCCACAGGGTGAACAGCGCCGCGTAACCGGCTCCGCCGAACACTCCGGTGAGTACTTGGAGGGCCATCAGCAGGCCGCCCCCGACCGTTCCCGCGTCGAAGGCCCCGACCGCCTCCAGCGCGGAGGGCAGTGCGCCCGCGACGGACACCGCCACGCCGACCACGGCGATCCGGGTCAGAAGCGTCCTGTGCGACGCCGGGCCGTCCAGCAGCCCGGCCCGTCCCGCCCGGTATCCGAGCACCACCAGCAGGAACAGCGGGTAGGCGATCGCGATGAACACCGGACCGAACGGAAGTCCGAACAGGCGGTTCGCCCAGTCCTCGGCGGTGAGGTAGCCCGCGGTGGCGTACGCCTCTCCGCCCGCGAGGTCGGTGCCCAGGCTCATGGCGAGCATCGCCAGGGGGACGGTCACCGCGTAGATCGCGGCGAACACCACCGCCGCGCGCGTGACCGCCCGGGTGGAACGCAGCAGCAGCCAACCGGTGACCAGGGCCGCGAGGCCGTAGGAGGTCAGGATCTCGCCGGGGAACACCAGCAGCGCGTGCACGAAGCCGAACAGCAGGAGGAACAGCCCGCGTCTGCGGAGCAGGCGGCGGATCTCCGCGTCGGTGGTGCCCCGCGCGGACTGGCGGGAGACCATCCACGCCATCCCGTAGCCGAACAGGATCGCGAACATCGGGAACGCCCGGTTGTCCAGCAGCAGGGTGGTCGCGAAGGCCGCCCCCCGGTCCAGCGGGCCCGAGTCGGCCGCATCCGTGCCGAACCCCGCCCCCGCGTACACCCCGGCGTAGGCCATGGCGATGAGCAGCAGCATGAACCCCCGCGCCAGGTCGGGGGCGAGTTCGCGTTCCGCTCGTGGTGGCGGCCCCGCGGTGGTTCCCATCTCGTGCGTCCTCTCCTCGGCGTGTCCTCCGTCCGAGGCTGGTACGCGGGGGCAGTGGCGGGCATCCCCCGATCGGCCGGACCGGACCGCCGAACGGCCAGAGAAGGCCGGGCGGTACGCGCCCGGAGACCGGGGGGCGGATGCCGGAGAGCGGCGAGGGGCCGGGGCGCGGCCGGGGCGAGGTCGGGGCGCGGCGGGGCACGGAGAGCCGACCGGCTCAGCCCCCTCCGGGCTGGTCCAGGTCGACGACGTCGATGTCCACGCGGGCCGCGCGCAACCCCAGGCGGTCCTCCACCAGGGAGCGCATGGCGCGCCGGGCCTCCTCGGCGGCCTCGACGATCGGCAGTCCGAGGGCCACCCGCGCCGCGGCCAGGACGACGAGCCCCTCCGGTGTCTGCTCGATCCGGCAGCGTCCGACGACCACTCCGGGGACGGACTCGACGGAGGCGCGCAGCATGGCGGCCACGGCGGCCACCCGGATCTCGGTGCCTCCGGGACCGGGGCCCGCCAGGACGACGGTTCCACTGGTGCGCCTCTCCGAGCGCACGACGCGCATGACGTCCGCGAGCAGCCCGGGGGGCGCGGTGAGGTCCTGGTCACCGGCCTGCTGGACCGCCGAGACGAGGGGGCTCAGCTCCTCCGCCTGCTCCCGGCAGTACTCGCAGGCGGATTCGTGCCCGGTGAGATCCCCTGAGGTCAGGTGCCGCAGGAGCTCGTCCACCGAGTTTCCGCAGGGAAGCCGGTCCTGGTCGTCGGACGGGTCTACCGCCATGGCTCCAGCGCCTCCACGAGATAGGTACGCGCGCGGTGAATACGTCCACGCACGGCGGTCGGGGTCGTGTCGACGATCCGCGCTATCTCTTCATAACCCAATCCTTCCATCTCGCGCAGGAGCCAGCAGGTCCTCTGCGGGGGCGGGAGCCCCGAGAGCGCGTTGGACAGCGCCTTCCGCAGGTCACCCGCGATGACCTCCCCCACCGGCCCGGGGCCGGAGGCGGCGAAGCCCTCGTCGTCCTCGACGGGCGACTCCGGCCTCCTGGCCCGCAGGACGTTCAGCGCGCGCCGACCCACGATGCGGTGGAGCCAGGCGGGGAAGCTCTGGGGATCGGTGAGTTCGGGGAGCTTGCGCCAGGCCGTGACCAGGGCCTCCTGCGCGGCGTCACGGGCGTCAGCGGGGTCGCCCACCACCCGCAGGGCGATCCGGTAGACGACGTCCTGATGCCTGCGGACGAGGGCCTCGAACGCCCGGTCGTCCCCGTCCTGGGCACGCTCCACGAGCACGCCCTCCGGCAGTGCGGTTTCCCTGTGCATCGGTGGTGTGGCCGTCCCTCCCAGTACACACGCACGGTAAAACTACCCTGAGTTGCCGAGTGGACACGCAAGGCAGTCGATCGCATGCGCCCGCCCTCCTGGTGATGCAGGTCACACCATAAAGACCGTGAGCCTGAGCCGGTCCGTCGTGTCCTCCCTGCGAAGACGCGACGACGATACGAGGCACCCACCGAGGAAGGACACTGACATTGACTTCCCTCCAGGAGGCATCGCCGACGCAGAGGGCACTCCCGGCCGTCTCCCCGGCCGGGGTCCGGTCCGCCCGCCGCACCGCCGTGCGGGTGTTCCGACCGCAGCGATCCCTGGCCGCCGTCGTCGCGGCGGTCACGGTGGCCCTCGCCGGCGGGCTGGCCCTCGTGGTGATCACCACGGACCTGGGCGTCCTGTCCACACCGTTCCCCGGGGTCGGCGGAAACCTCTCGCGCGTGTCCTCCACCCCGTGGGAGGCGCCCGAGGCCATGATCGCCTCCACCGTCGCAGCCGCCGTCGGCCTGACCCTGGTGCTGACCGCGCTCCTGCCGGGGACCGGCGACCGCATGGCCCTGCGCACCGACGACCGGGACACTGTGGCGGGCCTGTCCCCGAAGGGCCTGCGCGAGGTCAACGCCGCCGGGGCCCGCGGGGTCGACGGTGTCGGCTCGGTCCGGGCCCGCGGCGGACACCGCACGGTGCGGATCGAGGTCCGGACGCACGTACGCGGTGCGAGCCGGCTCGGCGATCGGGTGGACGCGGTGGTGCGCGAGAGGTTGGAGGCCCTCCTGCCGCTCCGCTCCCCGAGGGCGGTCACCCGTGGGAGGGAGGAGGCGTGAGCACGGAGGAGAACGCCGTCGGCCGGGGGCCCGCCGAGACCGGCCCCGCCCGCCCGGAGGGGCCCTCCCCGAAGCCGACCAGGTCCACGATCCGCGGGTTCCCGCACAGGAAGGCGCGAAGGACCACGCGCGGCAGCCGGTGACCTGGAAGGCACCGGCGCCCCGCCCAGACCCGCCGCTGGGCCGCCCCGGCCTGTGCTAGCGTCGATCCTTCGCGGCGACCCGGACCTGAGCCACCCACGGCGTCAGGGACGTGCCGGACCCCGCGTCTCCCCGGTGCTTTCCGCCCCGGTGCCGAGACCGGTTACCACCAGCACGTCTCGACCTCCGGGAGTCCGCGCCCTTGCGTGTCTACCTCGCGGTGTACGCCCTCGGCCTGCACCGCTACTCCACCTACCGCGCGGCCACGGTCGCCGGGATCCTCACCAACTCCGTCTTCGGCGCGATCAACGCGGCCGTCATGCTCGCCCTCTTCTCGGCCCGCCCGGAGATCAACGGCTACGACGCGGTGGACGCCGTCACCCAGGTGTTCGTCGGCCAGGCCCTCATCGGCATGGTCGCCATCATGGGGCCGCCGCTGGAGCTCGGCGAGCGCGTGCGCAGCGGGGCGGTCGCCACCGACATGCTCCGCCCCGTCTCGATGATGGGCTGGTGGCTGGCCGACGACATGGGGCGGGCCACGTTCAACCTCGTCTTCCGCGGGGTGCCGACCTTCGCGGTCGGCCTGGTCCTGTTCGACCTGGCCGTCCCCGCCGACCTGACCCGCTGGGCGATCGCCCTGCTCTCCTTCGTCCTGGCCGCACTGGTGTCGTTCGCTCTGCGCTACCTGTACGAGCTGGCCGGGTTCTGGCTCATGGACTCCACGGGGATCTGGGCGGTGGCCGGGCTGCTCGGCCCGGTGGCCGCCGGGATGCTCATCCCCCTCCCCCTGTTCCCCCCGGCGGTCGCCGACGTCCTGCGCGTGCTCCCCTGGGCGTCCATCGCCCAGATCCCGGCCGAGGTCTTCCTGGGCAAGGAGTCCCTGCCCGGGGGCACACCCCTCGGCGGCCTGGCGCTCCAGGCCGCGTGGGCGGTCGCCCTCCTGGCCCTCGGCGCCCGGATCACGTCCCACGCCACGCGGAGGGTGGTGGTCCAGGGTGGCTGACCTCCTCGCCCGCACCCGCGAGTCCGTGGCCTGGCCGGTCCGCACCTACGTGCTGCTCGCGTGGACCTGGTGCCGGGCCCTGGCGCAGTACCCGGCGTCGCTGGCACTGATGACCCTGTCGACCTCCCTGGGCGCGTTCGCCGAGATGGGGGCCGTCTTCGTCGTGTTCGGCCACGCCGGGGAGATCTCCGGGTTCGGCCTGGCCGAGGGCCTGCTCATCGCCGGGATGGCCACGACAGCCTTCTCCTGTGCCGACATGGTGATGGGCATGGTGGAGGGTCTGGGGCGGCACATCAGGACGGGTTCGCTCGACGTCATGCTGGTGCGCCCGGTCCCACCCCTCGTCCAGATCGCGACGGACCGCTTCGCCCCCCGACGGCTGGGCCGGATCGTTCCGGGGGCGGTGGTGACCGTGGTGGCGCTGACGGTGTGCGACATCGACTGGAGTATCGGCAAGGTGCTGATGCTGCCCGTGCTGCTGGTGTCGGGAACCGCCATCTGCTGCGCGATCTGGATCATCGGGGCCTGCCTCCAGTTCTTCGTGGCCGACGCCCGCGAGGCCGCCAACGCGATCACCTACGGCGGACAGGCCCTGACCGAGTACCCGATGGCCGTCTACTCCGCGAACGTCGTGCGCGCGGCGACCTTCGTGCTGCCCCTCGCCTTCGTCACCTGGCAACCCGCCCTGTACCTCCTCGACCGGCCCGACCCCACGGGGCTGCCGGGGTTCCTGCGCTTCGCCGCCCCCTTCGTCGCCGTCGCCCTGTGCACGGTCGCCGCCGCCTGCTGGCGGTTCGGCCTCCGCCACTACCGATCCACCGGGAGCTGAGGATGACCCTGACCGAACCGCCACCCGGCCGCGCCGCCGAACCCGTCATCGAGGCCGTCGGCCTCGGCCGCGACTTCGTCCTCTCCGAGGGCCCGTTCCTGCGGCGCAGGCGCCGCACCGTCAACGCCGTCAGCGACGTGACCTTCACCGTCCACCCGGGCGAGATCGTCGGCTACCTGGGGCCCAACGGCGCCGGGAAGAGCAGCACCATGAAGATGCTGACCGGCATCCTCACCCCCACCGCGGGGCACCTGCGGGTGAACGGCCTGGAGCCGTCCCGTGAGCGCACCCGTCTGGCCTCCCGGATCGGCGTGGTGTTCGGACAGCGCACCACCCTGTGGTGGGACCTGCCGCTGAAGGACAGCCTGGAGCTGGTCCGGCACATGTACCGGGTCCCGGCCCCCGACCACGCCCGCCGCCTGGCCGAGCTCACCGAACTCCTCGAACTGGGCCCGTTCCTGGCCACGCCGGTGCGCCAGCTCAGCCTGGGCCAGCGCATGCGCGGCGACCTCACCGCGGCTCTGCTGCACGGCCCGGACCTGCTGGTCCTGGACGAGCCGACCATCGGGCTGGACGTGGTCAGCAAGTCGACCATCCGCGAGTTCCTCCTGCGGTTGAACGCCGAGGCGGGCACGACGATCCTGTTGACCACGCACGACCTCGGTGACGTCGAGCGGCTGTGCGAGCGGGTCATCGTCATCGACAAGGGGCGGCTCGCGTACGACGGGGGTCTGGAGGGGCTGCGCGCGAGTGTGCCCACGCCCCGCGTCCTGGTCGTCGACCTCGCCGTTCCCGCACCGCCCATCGAGGTGGAGGGCGGTGTGTGCGTGCGTGTGGACGGCCCCCGGCAGTGGCTGGAGCTGTCCGGGAACCCGGCCTCGGTGATCTCGCGGGTCGCCGGGCACCACGAGGTCGTCGACCTGACACTGCGCGAACCGGACATCGAGGGCGTGGTCTCGGCCCTGTACCGGGGCGCCGTCACCGGCGGGTAGGGCCCACACCACCGGCCTCGGGGGTTCGCCCACCCTGGAGTCCGGAAGCGGGCCGGGAAACCCTGGGGACATGCGGAAAACGAGCAGGGCGACGACGATGGCGGAGACGGACCGGGAGGGGACGGTCGCGGCGGCGGGGCAGAGGGCGCCGGCATCCCGGACGGGGGCGGTGGGATCGGTCCCCCCGGAGGCCGGAGGACGGAGGCTCCCCCGGACGGTGGGGTGGGCGACGGCGGCGTGGGCGGCGGCGGTCGCGTGCGGCGTCACCGAGACCGCGATGGCGGTGGGCGGCATGGTCGCCTCGGGAGGGGACGTCCCGTGGGCCGGGCTCGCGCTGCGGCTGGTGGTCTACGCGTCCGCCGCACTGTTGGTGCTCCGGTTCGCGTGCGGCGGACAGTGGGCGCGGATCGCCCTCGCGGTCGCACTCGGCTTCGTCGGTCTCGGCACACTGCTCGTGCCGGTCGCGACGGCGGTACCGGACGGCGGAGCGGTCCTCGCGGCCATGGGGTACGAGGCGCACGGCCCCGCGTACCTGGTGGTACGGGTCACGCACATCGTGTCGGTGCTGACGGCGTGGGTGCTGTCGTTCACCCCGGCGGCGAACCGGTACTTCCGCCGGTCGCGGGGGCCCTCCGGGGTCTGAGGCTCCGCACGGGTCCGCCTCCTGCAAGCGGAGCACCGGGCGCGGTGTCCGCCGCCCGTCCCGTCCCCGTGGCGCGGTCGCCGCCGGAGAGCGGGATCATGGCAGTCATGGTGTTCGGGACGGGCTTGGGAATCATGTTCGCGTTGCTGTCGTGCACGGCCTACACGGCCGCCGCGGTGGCCCAGCGAAGGCTCGCCGTGCGGGTGTCGGAATCGCTCACCGGCGGCCGGCAGCTGACGGCGCTGCTGCGGCACCCGCTGTGGTGGGTGTCGCTGGCGTTCAACGGGGGCCGCGCGGGTTTCCAGGTGGCGGCGGTGAGCCACGCGCCGCTGAGCGTGGTGCAGCCGCTCGGTGTGCTGGTCCTGGTCTTCGGCATCCCGTGGTCGGCCCGGCTGGGCGGGCGGCGGGTGACCCGTGAGGAGTGGCGGGGGGCGGCGTTCACCGTGGTCGCGCTGGTCGCGCTGCTCTCGGTGACGGTGACCGGCGGGCAGGGCGGGGTCCTCGACGACACCGGTTCCGTCGTGGTCGGCCTGGGCACCACGGCCCTGCTGCTGGCCGCCGCGTGGCTGGCGGGACGCGTACCGTCCAAGGCCTGGCGCAGCTACCTCCTGGCGGGCGCCGCCGGGGTGGCGTTCGGGGTGTCCTCCGCCACGGTCAAGACCGCCGTCGCCGTCATCGGGGAGGACGGTGCCGTCGGCCTGCTGCACTCCTCCGCCCTGGCCACCCCGGTGATCGCCGTCCTGGGGCTGTTCCTGGCGCAGGCCGCCTACCAGGGCATGGACCTGGGAGCCCCGCTGGGGATCACCACCTTCACCAACCCGCTCGCCGCGACCGTCGTGGGGGTGGCGTTCATGGACGAGACGTACGCGGGAGGGTGGGTCGGCGGAGCGGTCGCCGCGGTGGGCGCCGTGCTCGCGGCCTACGGGATCCGGCTGCTCACCGTTCCGCAGAACGGGACACCCGCGCGGGAGTCCGAACCGGCGTCCTGAGGCACGCCTCCCCTCGGCACGGCCGGACGGCCCCGCCCACCCCGGGGGAAGCCGACCGTGACCACGAGTCCGCCGCCGGGGCGCGGCAGCGCCGCCGCCACCGCCCCGTGCGCCGAGGCGATGGACCGGACGATGGACAGCCCCGGCCCGCTGCCCGAGCGCTCCCCGTGCAGCCTGGCCGCGGGTCCCCGGTGGAACGGCTCGAAGGTGGGTGGGTGGGGTGGGTGGGCGGGTGGGCTGACGGGCCCCGGGCACGCCGAAGGGAGGGGGACCCGAGGTCCCCTTTCCAAGCACACCACGCCGGGGGCGGCCCCCGACAGCCCCGACCCGAACCTGTGGACGACGCCTGGGGGCGGACCGAGGCACGTACGATCCCCGTCCGCCCCGGGCCGTGAGCCCGTCGGCCCGGGGGCGACCGGGACGACCGGAGCGACCGGAGCGACCGGAGCGACCGGGACGACCGGAGCGACCGGGACGACCGGGACGACCGGGGTGACCGGGACGACCGGGACGACCGGGACGACCGGAGCGACCGGGGCGACCGGGGTGCCCCCGCCCGGTGGCCGCGCAACGCCTCGCATCGTGCTCGGAGCAGATCGGACCAGGCGGTTCCTCCCCGCGCCACCTGCCAGGATGAAGGGATCCTCATGTCCGTTTCATCTTGAATTCGCCCGGACCGGAGATGCTCTCGAACTATGAGATCACCGTTGGTGCCACTACTGGTCGCAGCCGTCGCGGCCGTCCTGGTCGCGGGGGCGGCCCTGGTGTGGGCCCTACCCGGGGACGGGCCGGACCCCGCGCCCCCGCACGAGGTGGTCGTCGGGGAGTCCCCCGGCGCCGACCCCGTGGAACAGGCGGACGATGACGTCGTCGCCCCTCCGCCTCCGGTCACCGACCACGACGGCGACGGGACCCCTGACGAGGAGGACCCCGACCATCCCGGTGCGGAGCCGCCCTCCCCGACCCCGGACCGCGAACCGGACCCGGCCCCCTCCGCTGCCTGCGGGGACGATGATGATGACGACTGTGACGACGACGACTGGGGCGACGACGATGACGACTGAGGGTCACTTCGGCGCCGACTCCCCGACGGAGGACCTGACCGGTGTGCCGGGCAGAGGCGCGTGGGACAGGACCGGGGACACCTCCGTCTACCCGACCATGGTCTTCGAGGGCCCCCAGCCCGAGGTCCCGCAGCGGCGGCGGGTTCCGGCGCGCCTGCTCATCATGGCCTGGGTCGCGCTGCTCATGGCAGCCCTCCTGGTCCTGGTCAACGTCGTCACCTGGAGCGCTCTCACCACCAGGAACACCGAACGCGTCGACAGCGCGCTCTCCCAGGAGATCGGCGAGTTCCAGGAGTTCGCGGCGATCGGTGTGGACCCCGGCACCGGTGAGCCCTTCACGGACGTGTCCACCCTCGTGCGGGTCCACCTGGAACGCCAGTACCCCGACGAGGCCGAGATCCTGTTCGGCTGGGTGGAGGGGTCCACGACCGCCGACGGGGGCGCGGGCGGCGCGCCCGGCGGCACCGGGT
Source organism: Nocardiopsis sp. NPDC058631 (assembly GCF_042716955.1). Classification (NCBI taxonomy): domain Bacteria; kingdom Bacillati; phylum Actinomycetota; class Actinomycetes; order Streptosporangiales; family Nocardiopsidaceae; genus Nocardiopsis; species Nocardiopsis sp. NPDC058631. The sequence goes on from NZ_JBHXQY010000045.1 coordinate 30,183, forward strand.
CCCCGGCGGAGCGCATCCGCCAGGGCCAGGAGCCGCCCTTCGACCTGTCCGCCGACCCCGCGGCGGTCGCCGCGATCCTGGAGGACCCCAACGCCCGCGGCACCGCGGACACCCCCGCCGGTCCCGCCCGGTGGGAGAAGATCCGGGTCATGGCCCCCGGCGGGGAGGGCGCCTCCGGGTGGTTCGTCATCGGCTACTTCACCGAGGCCGACAGGGACACCGTCACCACCACCATGCAGACGATCGCCCTGGTCAGCCTGGTCGGCCTGCTCGTCGCGAGCACCGCCGCATGGTGGGTGGCGGGCCGCATCCTCGCACCCGTGAGGCTGATCCGGCAGACCGCCGCGTACATCACCGAGGAGGACCTCACCCGGCGTATCGACGTGTCCGGACGGGACGACATCGCTGCCCTCGCCGAGCAGTTCAACAGCATGCTGGACCGCTTGGAGGGTGCCTTCACCTCGCAGCGGCGGTTCGTCGACGACGCCGGGCACGAACTGCGCACGCCCATCACCATCGTGCGAGGCCACCTGGAGCTGATGGGGGACGACCCCGAGGAGCGGCGCGAGGTCGTCCGCCTGGTCACCGACGAACTCGACCGCATGGGCCGGATCGTCGAGGACCTGCTGCTGCTCGCCAAGTCCCAGCAGCCCGACTTCCTCCGCCCCGAGGACGTCTCCCTGGCCGAGCTGACCAGCGACATCGACGCCAAGGTACGCAGACTCGGCGACCGGGACTGGCGGCTGGAGTCGGTGGCCGAGGGGGCCTCCCGGCTCGACCCCCAGCGCGTCACCCAGGCCGTGGTCCAGCTGGCCGCCAACGCCGTCCGCCACACCGGGCCCGGTTCCACGCTGCGGGTCGGCTCCACGCTCAGCGGCTCGGACGTGCTGTTCTGGGTCGCCGACGAGGGGCCCGGCATCCCCGCAGAGGAGCACGGCCGTATCTTCGAACGCTTCTCCCGCGGCGGCGGCGCCGCCCGCGGCGACCGGGGCGCCGGGCTGGGCCTGGCCATCGTCAGGGCCATCGCCGAAGCCCACCACGGCCGCGTGGACCTGAGATCCGCGCCGGGCAGCGGGTCCACGTTCACCCTGGTCGTCCCCACCACCGCAGGAAGGGAGCACGTGTGAGCCGCATCCTCATCGTCGAGGACGAGGAGCGCATCGCCTCGTTCGTCCGCAAGGGGCTGGACGCCAGCGGGTTCACCACCACCGTGGTCGGGACCGGAGCGGAGGCCGTGGACTACGCGGTGACCGGGGGTTTCGACCTGATGCTGTTGGACCTGGGGCTTCCGGACACCGACGGGTTCGACGTTCTGCGACGCGTGCGGTCGCTGGGCGTGGACATCCCCGTGGTGATCCTGACCGCGCGCGACGGCGTGCGGGACACGGTGACCGGTCTGGAGATCGGCGCGGACGACTACGTCACCAAACCGTTCCGGTTCGAGGAGTTGCTGGCCCGGGTGCGGCTGCGGATGCGCAACGAACGGCCCGCCGACCTGACGGTGCTGCGCGCGGGTGAGCTCGCCCTGGACCTGCGCACCCGCCGAGTGGCGGTGGACGGGCACGCGGTGGACCTCACCGCCCGGGAGTTCGGCCTGATGGAACTGCTGATGCGGCATCCGGGACAGGTGCTGACCCGGCAGCAGATGCTGTCGCACGTGTGGGGCTACGACTACGACCCGGGATCGAACGTGGTGGACGTGTTCGTGCGAGCCCTGCGCCGCAAGGTCGGGGCGGAGCGGATCATCACCGTACGGGGCATGGGGTACCGCCTGACCGGGTGACCGGTGCGCCCGCCCGACGGGACCGGGGAACCCTGGTGGGCGGGTGGCGGGGCGGGTCCGGTGACGCCGGGAGCCGCCCGGGGCGGGGGCTTCTGTGACGCCTCTGCCCCGTTTCCGCATGGGATGCCTCCGACCCCGTGTCCTCCGGGTGACCGGATGAGGATTTCCTCATGTGTTCCTCATGGCCACCTCACTCCCCGCCCAGAGGATGATCACCATGTTCTGGTTCGCACTGGCGGTCGACCTGACCGCGATCACCGTCCTGTCGTACGCCCTCTACTTCCGCCGCCACGGGCGTCGGGACCTGCTGCTGGCCTACGTGGCTCTCAACACGGGCATCTTCGCCGTGGTGTCGACACTGACCAACCAGGAGGTGGGGCTCGCCGTCGGTTTCGGGCTGTTCGGCGTGCTGTCGATCCTGCGGTTGCGGTCCGACCTCATCAGCCAGGGGGAGATCGGCTACTACTTCACCGCGATCACCCTCGGCCTGGTCAACGCGGTCGCGGTACAGACGCCCTGGCTGCTGCTGGGTCTCAACGTGCTCCTGCTCACCGGCCTGTACGCGGCGGACCACCCGCGCCTGCTCGTCCGGCACCAGCGCCGGGTGATGACCCTGGACGTGGTGCACGAGGACCCCGTGGCGCTGCGGCAGGACCTGGAGGCCCGGTTGCGGGGCCGCGTGAAGCGGGTGGAGGTGACCGAGGTCGACTACGTGCGGGACATGATGATCGTGGACGTCCGCTACCTCGCGCCCAGGACCGGCGCGGCCACCTCCGCTCCCGAGCGGACCACCGTCCCCCTCCCGGCCTGGCTGGGTGGCCGATGAGCACCGACGCCTCCGCACCGCCCCCTTCCGAGGGGCTGGCCGCGCTGCGCCCCATGACGCTGGACGAGATCAACGAACGCGCCGCCCTGGTCACCCGCACCTGCCGCAAGTACCTGGTGCCCGTCACCTTCGTGGACTCACTGTTCGCGGGGGCCGAGGAGCGGTTCGGGGTCCTGACGATCGGGGGGCGCCGGGTGTTCCAGTACTCGTCCACCTACCTGGACACCCCCGACCTGCAGGCCTTCCACGCCCACCGGGGAGGGCGGCGGGTGCGGTTCAAGGCCCGGGTGCGCACCTACGTGGACACCGGGACGCGCATGTTCGAGGTCAAGCTGAAGGGGGCCCGGGGCGTCACCGACAAGACGCGGATCGAGTACGGGGGCCCGCCCGACCGGCTCACCCCCCTCACCCGCAGATTCCTGGACGACACCCTGCGCGGGTACGGGATGGAGCCGCCGGACGTACTGACGGCGAGCGCGGTGACCGACTACCGGCGCACCACCGTCGTGTCGTTCTCCGGTGAGGAGCGGGTGACGGTGGACACGGACCTGGTGGGGTACCGGAACGGCTGGTCCGTCGGGATGCGCCCGGACACGGTGCTGCTGGAGGTCAAGACGCGCGGCGGCCTCACCTCCACCGAGCGCCGCCTGCACCAGCACGGTTTCCGCGAGGTCGGGTTCAGCAAGTACGGGGCGACGGTGGCCGTGCTGGAACCCCGGCTGAGGGGTAACCGGTGGCACCGGGCGATGGCCGCCTGTCTGGACCACCAGGCGCCGGCGTCCGTGCACCGGGCGCCGGTCGGAGCGGTCATCGACGCCTGAACACCGCGCGGGTCCGACTCCTCCGCACCGGGCCGGGGGCCCCGCGGAGCCCCCCGGCCCGGTGCGGGCTTGACCTTCTCGCTACGTCAACTTCTAGTGTCGGCGTCATGAGCGAGAACACCGCGTCCGTCATCGACCGGACCATCTACCCCATGCCCATGTTCGTGACCTTCCAGGTCGCCGACATCGTCGCCGCCGAGGCGTTCTACCACTCCGTCGGCTTCATCTCCCTGGCCGTCCTCGGGGGTCCGGACGAGCCCCCCGCCGTGGTCCACCTGCGGAGGATGAAGTACCAGGACATCCTGCTCACCCCCGGCACGCCGGAGCGCGGCAGCGCCACCGCCAGCTTCGCCGCGGGCGGACAGGACCTCACCGAACTGGCGGAGGCCCTCCGGGCCGACCTGCCTCGGGGCGCCGCCGTCGACGGCCCCTCGGACACCCCCTGGTTCACCTCCGACCTGACCGTCGACGACCCGGACGGCAACCGGGTGATCCTCACGGCCTACCGTGAGGAGGAGGCGGACGACGCCAAGGAGTGGGTCCGAAAGACTGTCACGAGAGGCGACTTCATCGCCGAGGAGTAGGGGCGTCACGACGCCCGGGGAGGGGGACGCGTGGAGTGGACCATCCAGCAGGTCGCGGCCCGTGCCGGCGTGACGAGCCGGACGCTGCGCCACTACGACGACGTCGGGCTCCTGCGCCCCTCCCGGGTCGGTGACAACGGCTACCGCTACTACGACATGGACGCGGTCGCCCGCCTCCAGCGCATCCTCCTGCTGCGGGACCTCGGTCTGGGGCTGCCCGTGATCGCGGACGTCCTGGACCGGCAGGGGGACGAGGAGGCAAGGGCCCTCAGCGACCACATCGGCCTCCTCGAAGCCGAGCGCAGCCGCCTCGACCAGCGGATCAGGGCCGTTCAGCACACCCTGGACGCCCGGCGCTCGGGCTCCGACCCCTCCATGGGCATGATGTTGGACGGCTTCAACGATCCCTACCGGGACGAGGTCGTCGACCGCTGGGGGGAGCGCGTCTTCCAGGAGAGCAACGACTGGTGGCACGGGAAGACGGTGCGGCAGCAGATCGCGTGGAAGCGGGACACCGACGACCTCGTCGGCTCGTGGACAGAGGCGTGGAAGGACGGCGCCTCGACCACGTCGGACCGCGCGCAGGCGCTGGCCGCCCGCCACGTGGAGTGGCTCCGGGCGATCCCCGGGACACCGGTGGCCGAGGGCGACCGCGAGCGTTCCGTCGAACTCGTGCGCTGCCTCGGCACCATGTACGTCGAGGACCCGGCCTTCTCCACCACCTACGGGAGCGTGGAGGGTGCCGCGTTCGTCCGCGACTCGCTGCACGAGTACGCCCGACTGTCCATGTGACGGTCGACCCGCGGGGCCCGGCCCCGGGATGTTTCACGTGAAACCCCGCCGCCCCGGGGTCGCATGACACCTGAACTGCGAGGACGCACCCCCTTGCTGCCACACCGCTGCCGGGCTGTCCCTCGCCTCCGTGGCCGGTACACCCCTGGGTGATGGCATCGACAACGAACCCCGACCGCTCAGTGCACGATGGCGTCGGCGGGGTCGCCCCACAGCGGGCCGGGCTGGGCCAGCAGCCGCTCCAGCGCGGCCGTGCGGGTGGGCACGGCGGCCACCACCGGGGGGCGCTCGGGCGGCCGCCCGGTGGTGGAATCGGCCGGGGCGTAGGCCCACCGGCGGGCGGCCTTGTGCCACAGGAACCCGAGCACCCGGTGGTCGGTCGGGGACTCGACCCGGTACAGGCCGTGCTCGTCCCGGGGGTCCTCGCGCACCACCCGCACCCGGGCCAGTTCTTCGGGGGTGTAGGGGCACAGGGGCCGGTCCGCGGCGAACCGGGGCTCGGGCTTGCGCTCGGCGCGGTCACGCTCCCCCGGCAGCGGCGCGTGCAGCGCCTCCGGGAGCGGATCCCCGTCTTTGACGGGGGCGGCCTCGGGGAACGTCGCAGACCAGGCACGGCGGACCGCCTCGGGGTCGGCGCCGTAGGCCTGGCCCAGGGCGGATCGCACCCGGATGTCCGCGACCGGCGGACACCAGGTGGGCGGCACCGCCCCGCGTTCGGCGTCCGCGAGGACCGGGCGCGAGCACGCGATCCGGGCCCCGGCGGGGAGTTGGGCGCGCACCGCCGCGGCGGCCGCGGCCAGGGTGAGGCCGGCACCGATCCGCAGCCCGGCCAGGCCCTCGGGGAGGGAGCCTTCGGCGACCAGGTCGCCCACACCCACGCCGATCGCGCGGGCCAGCTCCGCCAGACGCCGGGCCTCGGGGCGCTCGGCACCCTGCTCGTAGCGGATGACCTGCTGGCGAGTGGTGGGCAGCCGCTCGGCGAGCTGGCGCTGGCTCAGCCCGGCGGCGGTGCGGGCGGCCCTCAGCCGGGCGCCGTCCAGGGGCAGGCCCTGTCCGCGCGGCATCAGGCCGCCCCTGCGGTGGTGGTGCGGGCTCGGGTCATCATGGCGGTGGTCCTGTCGAAGCGGTCGGATACGCGTCAGCGATTATCCTAAACCACACGTTCCTTTCAGGTAACGTGCTTCTGTGGCCCGCCCCCGCACGGTACGTGTGGCGCCGTCGTCGCCACCCGCACACCCTCAGGGCCCGTGACCGGCGGCGGGTACGGCCGGTCACGGGCCCTGAGGGTGAAGGTGGCCCCTGGGGGCGGTGGTGCTCCTGCGCTCGTCGTGCTGTCCGACTACTCCTGGTCCCCTGGCCGGTGCCCCGACCCCAGGCCCCCCGCGTCGGCGGCGATCCGCTGCAGGGCGCTGATGTGGCCGGACAGTGCTTCCCGGCCGGCCCGGGTGAGGTTGAGCCAGGTGCGCGGTCGCTTGCCGACGTAGCCCTTCTCCGTTTCCACGTAGCCCAGTTTGTCCAGCGCGCTGATCTGCTTGGACAGCGCCGAGTCGGAGAGTTTGACGGCCTCGCGCACATGGCCGAACTCCGCCCATCGGGTGGCCGCCAGCACCGAGACGATCGAGAACCGCGTGGGGTTCAGCAGGGACTGGTCCAGTCCGTCGTGGTCGGCCACCGCACTAGACCTTGGGGTCGCGCGCGGCGCGGTTGAGCAGCCGGTGCCACAGCGGCATGGTCACGACGACCACGAAGCTGGCGATGGTGGTGGGGTAGGGCACGTCCCAGCTGCGCAGCGCCACCGCTCCGGCCGCGAACACGGCCATCAGCGCGAGCATCACGAGCGCCCGCAGCGCCCTGCCGCGGGCCGAGATCCCCACCGGCCGGGGGTCGCTCTGGTAGCCCATCGCGGAGCCGGGGCGCTTCCAGCGCGGCAGGAAGACGAGCAGCAGCGCGCCCGTGGCGAACAGGTAGAGCAGTTCCGTGCTCCGCTCGGGCCACAGGTCCGAGGCCAGACCGAAACCGATGGCCCCGGCCCCGATGACCCACAGCGTCCACACGGGGTGGGCGTTCGTGCTCGCCGCCTGCTCGCGGCGCTCGGCGACCTCGTTGAGGGCGCTGGCGGCTTCCTCGGGTGTGGGCTGCGTTCCCATGGCGAAAACTTCCTCTCGTCGTCCTTCGGGGCCGGCGGGCGCCGTGCGATCTCCGGTGCTTGCCGAGCTTTCATGTCGTTGCCTACAAGGAAAGTACAAGACACTTTCCCTTCAGGCAAGTAGATCCCCGCAAGAAAATACGGTCCGCCCGCTCCCCAGGCACTTGAAGTCGCCTCACCCGCGAGCCGAAACCACAGGTGGGGGCGGGCCAAAGGGTGCCGGCAAGAAGCGCGCCGCCAGGCGTCGCACAGGCACGGTTCTCCCGCAGACCCGGCCACAGGACGAGCAACCGGCGAGTGGCTTCGCCGTTCCGGCGACCCCTCACGCCATGAGGTGCGGTTTAGGTAGATCGGTTTCCCGGCCGGACGCTCCCCGCGCCACCGGAGACGCGGCTCTCCTGCACGGCCCGACACCTGCGCCCCTCGGCGTGCCCCCGCTCTCCCACGGCGGATCGGACACGCACCAGAGGCCGACGGCGATCCACACCCGGCCGATCCACCAGGCGAGCACGTCGCGGCCCTCGGGGGCGGCCGCGCACGAGACGGCCACCGTCCCGTATCCGATCGGGACGGTGGCCGCGCGCGGTGTCCCTCCCGCTACCGGAAGGACTCCGCGGCCCTCTGGATGTTCCCGGGCCCGGCGCCGCCACTCACGATCGCGGGAGGGACCTCGGCCGGGTCGAGGCCGCAGGCGTACGGAATCGCGTCGACGCTGCCGCCTCCCTTCTTCGGGCCTCCCGTTTCGGGGTAGGGCAGGGGCAGGACCGACACGGGAGAGCCATGACCGACCGCAGGACCGACGAACGCGGGTTCCTGAGTGGACCGCACACCACCGAGCGCCCGCGGGCCACGAGCACCGCCGTGTACGGCGCGCGCTTCGACGCGCCGCCCGACCGGGTCTTCGCCTTCTGTACGACCAGGTCAGGGCTGGAGCGGTCGATGCCCGGCGTGGTGAGGGTCCTGCACTGGCCCGAGGACGGGCTCGCCGAGGGCGAGACGATGGTGCTGAGCTGGCGGATCGCCGGGGTGGTGCCGGTGCGCTGGGTCGGCGTCATCGACTCCTTCGAGGACGGGGAGCACTTCACCGATCTGCAGCTGCGCGGGCTCTTCCGGTACTTCCGGCACACCCACACCGTCGCCCCGGACGGGACCGGAACCGCCTACACCGACCGGGTGGAGTTCGCGAGCCGGTTCGGCGTCCTCCTCGACCGAACCGTGGTGAGGTTCGTGATGAACCGGATGTTCCTGCGGCGGCTGGCCCTGATGAGGGACCTGGTGGAGGAAGCGGCACACCCCTGACAGATCTGTCCGTGAGGGCCCGGACCGGGCACCTCCGGCCGCCCTGTCCGGGAAAACGCGGACGGCGCCCACCGGACCCGTGTCCGGAGGGCGCCGTCTCTGTAGGCCGGCTGCCGGGTGGCGGCGCGGCACCGTGTGTCCGCACCGTCACCGGGGCACTCACTCCTTCACCGCGAGCGGGCCCTCCTTGCGGCCGTACCAGGGCCACCACTCCACCGTGCGGCCGTGCGGGATCATCCGGTCCAGTCGGATGGTCACCCTCAGCGCGAAACCCCCGGCGAACATCCCCGCCACCAGGTCCGTGAACCAGTGGAAGTGCAGGTAGATCGAGACGGTCGACTGCAACAGGGCGATACCCACGATGCAGTACGCCAGGCGCCGGATGATGTGCGGCCGCGCCGCGCCGAACCTGATGATGAGGAACAGCACCAGCCCGTAGATCAGGATGGCGTTCGCCCCGTGCCCCGACGGAAAGGCCACGTGGCCGGGGCCCATGAAGAAGTCCGGGTCGAAGTGCTTGGCATGTCCCCGGTTGGTGCCCAGTTTCATCACCGACACCAGCGACATCATCCCCACGACCCCGACCGCGCCCAGCACGATCGGGCGCCAGCTCCGGTGCCAGTAGGCGAGCTGCAGCACCGTGACGCCCAAAACGGGCAGTGCCACCGCACGGGAGGCCACCGTGTCCGGCCAGAGGATCAGCGGTTCGCGGAGCACGTCCCAGAAAGGTCTGGGCAGCTCGTTCAGGAAGTTGTCCACCGGATGCAGGGGGCCTGCCGCGAGCATCGTCATGGCGATCAGCGCCACGGCGAGCATGATGGCCACCCGGTCGGAGGCCACGCCCCATGCGATCTCGCTCACGCTCGGCCATCGGACCGCGCGCACGACCGGGGGACCGGGGGCGTACTCGCTCGTACGCACCACGGGGATGGGACCGCTGTACGGCCCCGGTTCCGGGGTCGTACGCTCTTCCCTGTCGTGTGGTTGGTTCAACTGCCTGGACCGTGGATGTCGGGTCCTCGAAGAGTGCGTCATGTGCTCAGTGCTGTCTCACACGTCGTGGGCTTGCCTGTGGCACCTGGGAAGCGTGGGGGACGGGCTAGCCGTGGTTGCTGAAACTGATTCTGACGTCCTCAGGGTCGACTCGGGGTTGGGACGGGTGCCGGGGTGGATCTACCCCGCTCATCCGGTTCGACGGCCGAACCACGGGACTGGTTCACTGGGTCGTGACCGCCGCCGATCGGGTCCGGTGCCTGGGAGGCACGGGGCTGACCAGCGCCGACTGTGTTGCACCGGGTACTGCCCGGTCGTCGTCGGCGCAGGTCAAAGCACCTGTATCGAACTCATTGCCGTCACGTGCCCTACACCACGCACGACAGTGGGTGAGTGTTGCCAACAGATGAGCCTACCCGGACACTTCGCCGGATCGGCGGCATGCCGGATCAACCGTGACCCTTCTGCCTCGGGCTTTGCCGCGGCCCCCGACAACGCTTCCCCGCGGTTCACCACCGCGCGATAGTTTTGTGATCGATCCGTTAGCGGTTCGAGGCCTGCTGTCCGGCCGACCCGCCAGTGTGTGGCACCCTTCAAAGAGCTTGTACGAAGCTGAGCGAACCGGCCCGGGCACACGGTGTGCGCGGGCCGTGGAACGGAAGGGCCCTGGATGGTCGACCTGCCCCAGTTGCCGGATGATCCCTCGAAGCTCGCCCGCGAGCCGCTGAGGGAGCAGATCCGGCAGGTACTGGTCGAGGGCCTGCTGTCCGGACGCTGGCAGCCCGGCGAGCGGATCGTGGAGCGCCGTGTCGCCGCCGAGCTGAAGGTGAGCCAGGCGCCGGTCCGCGAGGCCCTCCGCGAACTGGAGACCCTGCGTCTGATCGAGACCGTGCCCAACAAGGGCGCCCGCGTGCGGGACTTCGGGGTCCAGGACATGGCGGAGATCTACCCCGTGCGCGCCGGCCTGGAGCTGGTCGCCGCGCGGTTGGCCGCGCCCCGGCTGGCCGCCGACCCCTCCGCGCTGGAGCGCGAGGTGGAGGCGCTCAAGCGGGCGACCGCCGAAGGGGACGTCTCCGAGCAGATCAGGCACAGCGTGGAGTTCCACCGGGAGATCGTGCGTGCCGCCGACAACAGCGTGCTGCTGCACACCTGGGAGTCGCTGGGCGTCGAGGTGTGGACCGCGCTGTCGGTGCGCTGGCTGAACATGGAGCTGCACGCCAAGGCGGCCGACCACGACCAGATCACCCGCGCCTTCCGGGAGGGCGACCCCTCGGTCGGGGACATGGTCAGCGAACACGTGCTCAACTACGTCGAGGCGGCCCTGAAGTCCCACGAGAGCGTGCGCTGAGGCGGTCCCGGCCGACATTCCGTGTTCCCGGACGACCGCCGGGCCGTCGGCCGTCGCCGCTCCGATGTCTGCCGACGCTCCCTTCCGGCCTTGACCTGCCCCCTTGCACCAAACTGCGGTTATCTGCCGTAAAGTCGTATTGATCGATCATCGATCAGACCGTAGAGTGTGCGCGACGCACGTCACACGTACGCGCGCGACCCCCTCGGGTGCGCGGAGTCGTTCATCCGGCCGGTGGACGAACCCTCGCGACCGACACTGCCACGCCGAGTCACGGATGCATAGGGCAGTGAAGACCGGGAAGCAATGCGGTCAAGGGTCCGGGGGACAACTGCACACGAGACCCCACGAGCGCTTCGCGTCCGGGAAGGACGAGCCACGCTTCCCGCGACGCGCCCCGCAACAGCCACAGAGCACCGCCACCGAATGAGCCCGGCGGCGGCGCACGCCGAGGTCGCGCCCGACAGCGGGACCGCGGCGGGTCTGGCACCCCCGCCCACAGGCCGGGGCGACAGGCCTTCTCGTACGTAGAAAGGCACACCATGGCTGACACGGCCAAGCCGAAGACCGGCACCGCCCGGTCCTCAGGGATCCGGCGGCGCAGTCGCAAGGACACCTCCGCCGGCCTCACCGGCGAGACCCCCGAGGTCCTCCTCGACTACTACCGCCAGATGCTGTTCATCCGGCGGTTCGAGGAGCGCACCGCGCAGGCCTACACCCAGGCGCGGATCGGCGGCTACTGCCACCTCAACCTCGGTGAGGAAGCCACCGTGGTCGGCCTGATGACCGCCCTCCAGCAGCGCGACTACCTGTTCACGAACTACCGTGACCACGGGTACGCCATCGGCAAGGGCATGGACCCCAAGCGGGTCATGGCCGAGCTCTACGGGCGCTCCGACGGCGTGTCCAAGGGCTGGGGCGGCTCCATGCACATGTACGACACCGAGACCCGCATGCTCGGCGGCTACGGCATCGTCGGCGGCCAGCTGCCGCTGGCCACCGGTGCCGCGCTGGCCATCTCCTACCGGGGCGGCGACGAGGTCGTCATGTGCCAGATGGGCGATGGCACCACCAACATCGGCGCCTGGCACGAGTCCCTCAACATCGCCAAGCTGTGGAACCTGCCCGTCGTGTTCGTGGTGATCAACAACTTCACCGGCATGGGCACCACCGTGGACATGTCCTCCGCCGAGCCCGAGCTGCACAAGCGGGGTTCCGCCTTCCGCATCGAGGGCGAGCGCGTGGACGGCCGTGACGTGCTCGCGGTCCGCGACACCGCGGCCCGCCTGGTCGAGCGCGCCCGCGAGGAGCAGACGCCGTTCCTGCTGGAGGCGTGGAGCCACCGGATGAAGGGCCACTCCGTGGTCGACCCGGCCAAGTACCGCACCGATGAGCAGAAGGACGAGGCCAGGTCCGAGGAGAACGACCCGATCGCCCTCTTCGGCGCCCGGCTCACCGAGGCCGGCATCCTCACCGACGAACTGCGCGACGAGCTCGCCGCCTCCGTCAAGGCGGAGGTGACCGAGGCCGCCGAGTTCGCCGAGAACAGCCCGCACCCGGACGTGTCCACGCTCTTCGACTACACGTACGCCACGCCCGTCCCCAACGAGTCGCGCCGCATGCCCGCCGACCCGGTGTTCGCAGAGTAGAGAGGCAACGAGCACATGTCTGTGATCACTTACCGTCAGGCTCTGCGCGACACGCTCCGCGCGGAGATGGTCCGCGACGAGAACGTCCTCGTCATGGGCGAGGAGATCGGCGTCTTCGAGGGCTCCTACAAGATCACCGAGGGCCTGCTCACGGAGTTCGGCCCCCGGAGAGTCAAGGACACCCCGATCGCGGAGGAGGGGTTCGTCGGCGCCGCGATCGGTGCGGCCATGCTCGGCCTGCGCCCGGTCGTCGAGCTGATGACCATCAACTTCTCGCTGATCGCCATCGACCAGATCATCAACCACGCCGCCAAGATCTACGGGATGTTCGGCGGCCAGACCAGCGTTCCCCTGGTCATCAGGACCCCCGGGGGCGGCGGCCAGCAGCTCGGTGCCACGCACTCGCAGAACATCGAGCTGTTCTACTCGTTCATCCCCGGCCTGAAGGTGCTCGCTCCCAGCACCCCGGCCGAGGCCTCGGCGATGCTGCGGGCGGCCATCCGCGACGACGACCCGGTCCTGTTCCTGGAGAACCTGGGCCTGTACAACTCCAAGGGCGAGGTCCCCGACGACTACGCCCAGCCGTCGAACGACAACGTCGCCACGATCGGCCGGGCCAAGGTCACCCGCGAGGGCTCCGACATCACCCTCATCGGCTACTCGCGGATGGCGATGGTCGCCACCCAGGTCGCCGAGAAACTGGCGGAGGAGGACATCAGCGTCGAGGTCGTCGACCTGTGCAGCCTCCGGCCCCTCGACCGCCAGACCTTCGTCGACTCGGTCAAGAAGACCGGCGCCGCGGTGATCTGCGAGGACGACTGGCTGACCTACGGAATCGGTGCGGAGATCGCCGCGTCGATCCAGGAAGGCGCCTTCGACTACCTGGACGCCCCTGTCCGCCGGGTCGCGATGGCGGAGGTCCCGATGCCGTACGCCAAGCCGCTGGAGACGGCCGCCCTGCCGTCGGTCGATTCGATCAGCACCGCCATCAAGGAGACCCTGAGCGCCGTCGGCAAACGGGTCGGGTAGAGGGAGATTCCAAGCATGAGCGAGATCCAGATGCCGCGCCTCTCCGACACCATGGAGGAAGGCGTCATCAGTACGTGGGTCAAGCAGGTGGGCGACAAGGTCGCCTCCGGCGACGTCCTGGTCGAGATCGAGACCGACAAGGCCGTCATGGAGTACGAGGCCTACGAGGACGGCTACCTGGTCAAGCAGTCCGTGTCCGAGGGCGACACGGTGCAGATCGGCGCCGTCATCGGCGTGATCGGTGACTCCCCGGACGCGGTGCCGGACGACTCCGGCTCCGGCGGGTCCGAACCCGCCCAGGAGTCGGCGGACGAGGCCGGGGAGGAGGCCGCCCCGGCCGCCGAGGAGGAGGCCGCTCCCGCAGAGGCCCCCGCCCCGTCCCCGGGCGACGGTGGGGACGGTCCGCGACCGCGCACCTCCCCCCTGGCCCGCAGGTTGGCCCGTGAGTACGGCCTGGACATCAACAGCATCCAGGGGTCGGGCCCCAAGGGCCGGATCGTGCGCGCCGACATCGAGGCCGCCAAGGACGGGGGCGCCCGCGAGGCCGCTCCCGCCGCCCCGGCGGCGAAGGAGGAGCGGTCCGCCCCCGCAGCCCCGGCCTTCGACGACGGCCGCGACTCCGAGGAGCTCAAGGTCAGCAACGTGCGCAAGGTGATCGCGCGCCGCCTGAGCGAGAGCAAGCAGACGGTGCCGCACTTCTACCTGCGGCGCACGATCGACGCCGAGGCCCTCAAGGGCTTCCGCGGCCAGATCAACGAGCAGTTGGCGTCCACGGGCGCGAAGATCAGCTTCAACGACCTGATCGTCAAGGCGTGCGCGACCGCGCTGAAGCTGCACCCGGCCGTCAACACCTCGTGGGTGGACGACAAGCTGCTCCAGCACCGCCGGATCAACGTCGGCGTGGCCGTGGCCGTGGACGCCGGCCTGGTGGTGCCGGTGCTGCACGACACCGACAGGGCGACGCTGTCGGAGATCTCCACGCGCACCCGCGAGCTGGCGGGCAAGGCCCGTGACGGCAAGCTGAAGCCGCAGGAGATGAGCGGTGGCACGTTCAGCGTGTCCAACCTGGGCATGTTCGGCGTGGACAGCTTCTCGGCGGTCATCAACCCGCCGGAGGCGGCGATCCTCGCGGTCGGCGCGATGCGCCAGGAGCCGGTGGTCGTGGACGGTGAGGTCGTGGTGCGCAACCGGATCTCCCTGGAGCTGTCGGTGGACCACCGCGCGGTGGACGGCGCCGTCGGCGCCGCCTTCCTGAAGGACCTCGCGGAGATCCTGGAAGAGCCGATGCGGATCATCCTGTAGCACCCGGTAGTACCCGAACGCGGACGCCCCGGCCCTCCAAGGCCGGGGCGTCCGTCGTTTCCGGAACCGCCGCGCGTCGGCGGATCGGCAGACTCTGTCCACAGCCTGTGGATAAGCGGACCGACGGACAAACGGACAAGGGGACAAACGGGTAGGCGGCCAAAGGAACAAGTCACCAAGGCGACATGGCGACGACCTGGCCGAGGAGAACGCCTCCGGCGACTGCGGCGCCGTAGGACAGCGCCCGCCAGCCGGACCACCGGGGCCGCGGGGGACGGGACCGCCGGTGGCGCCCGCCCGCAGCGGGCACGGGCCCCTCCTCCGGGACGTCTGGTCGGGCCGAGGTCCGGTCCCGCTGAGCGCGGCGCTCCTCCGCCACCCTCATCCAGTGGGGCAGGGCTCCGTGTTCGAGCCGGTAGGCGACCCGGGGGTTGCCGCGCATCTGGTCAAGGAGCTGCTGTTCCCTGGTGGGCGGGGTGGGTTTGGATGTGTGGGAGGGGCGAGCGGGGTGGGAGGGGCGGGAGAAACGGTGTCCACGAGGTGTGTCGAGCACCGCGCGCATGCGCGGGTTCACGGCGGTGGTCATCGGATCGTCTCCCCGGTGGTGAACTCGGCCCACACGGCCGTCCCCAGGTCGGCGCAGAAGAGGAAGGGGACCAGCGGGTAAGTTCCCCAAGCCCGTGCGAGGGCGTCGACCATGAGCAGGCCGCGCCCGCGTTCGGCGCTCGTCCACTCCGCCTCGGTGCGCTGCGCCGGGATCTGCGGGGAGGATTCTCGTGCCCCGTCGTCCACGACCACCAGGCGCAGCACGCCCGGCGCGGTGAGAAAGAGGGCTCGCACAACCTGGCCGCCCAGGTCAGCGCTGCGGGTGTGCTCGACGGCGTTGGCGACGATCTCGCTGGCGCACAGGGTCACGTTCTCGACCAGGTCCTCACCGAACCGGGCCAGGTCGCTACGCAGGTCTGCCCGGACGGAGCTCATCTGGGCGAGAGTTCCGGGGTGGACACGCGCTTTCCACCGGGGGCCGGGAGGCAGGGCGTGGGGCACAATGGACATGTCGACAGATCGCTTTCTGGATTATTGCTGGTTGGTTGTCGGCCTGCTCTGGGGGTGTTCTCTGCACCCGCCAGAGCTTTTTCTTGGCCGCCCTCAGCGGGCGGTCTGGTTCACGGAGGTGGGGGGCGCGGGGAGAACCCCGTCGCCCGCGCGGTCTCCGCTGGTGATCGCCTTGCGGTCAGAGCCGGACCTGAGGGATTCGCAGATGTGGACCACCAGGTCCAAGGAGTCGCTGACCGGGAGCGCGGCCCCGCGCAGGTCCTCGAACAGGTCAGCGAAGGCCCGAGCCTCCTGGGGTGCGGAGATGAGCTGGCCGTCCCCGCAGGGGGAGACCAGGTGGGCGACGGTGTACACCGACCCCAGGGACAGGAGACGAAACGGCCCCATCGGGCAAGGGTGTTCGGCCACGTCAGCAGGGATGACCTGGAGGCACAGGCCGCTGTCCCTCATGGAACCGATGATGCGGCTCAGCTGTTCGCGCATCACCTTGGCCCCGCCTACCGGAGTGCGCACGGCGGCTTCGTTGACCACCACCCGCAGCGAAGCCGTGCGGTTCCAGCCGATCGACTGCCCCGTGGGTTTTCCCCGCACCCGACCGAGCGCGGTCGCGTAGGCGTAAGTCTGGACCGTGGTCGGAAGTGCCCCGGGGTGGAACTCGCGCAGGCTGCTCACCGAGGAGTCGAGTTCGTGCGGCCGGGCCCCCGACTCCAGATGGGTGTTGAGCGTGGAACGGGCCCAGGCGTTGACCAGGCTTCCCTGCGCGTTGAGCTTGCGGTCCAGGTACTCGGCGAGATGACGCGGTACTGCGGAGCCGCCCTCCTCCACCCGGCGGAGTTCGGAAGCCTCACACACCTCTCGCACCACCAGGTCCTGGGCGCTGAGCCCAGCGGCCTCCCGCAGTTCCCCCACCCGCCTCCCGAACCGCTCCCACCCCAAAGCGGCACTGTCCTGTCCCCCACCCACCGGCCCCGCGCCACTTCGCTTGACGGTCGACATACCGGACTCCTCATCTCACGCGCGACGCCCTGCATCGTCACGCTTCGAGATCAAGTATGAACACGAGTATTCCTGACCGCAAGTCTTACTGCTCGTAAAATTTACGTACTATGTATTGTACTGCCAAAGAGGAGGCAGACTATGAGCGATGACGGATCGAGGAGGAACACGGTGATCCCAGAGGTGCCCTCACTGAGGCAGAAGTGGCTAGGCGACAAGTTTTCCCTGCTCAGACACGAAGCGGGTTTGTCTCTCACCGCTGCTTCCAAAATCGCGGACCGGTCGACCGCCTCCCTGAGCCGCATCGAGAACGGGCTGGTCGCGGTCCCGCCCCGCGATGTCCGGCCACTTCTGGACGCCTACCAAGTAACTGACAGGGACATAAGGGAGACCCTGATCACGGTGGCCGCAGAGGTACAGCAAGAGCGCAAGGGCTGGTGGGTCGAACAGAGCGACAGCCTCAGTCCGTCCTTCGTGGACCTGCTGCGGCTCGAATCGACCGCCACGTCGATCCGCACGTTTGAACCCAGCCTGATCTACGGGCTGCTCCAGGACGAGGGATACGCACGCTACGCGGCGCAGTCCACCCGTACATGGGCGTCCGATCAGGAACTTGAGCGCTTCATCGCAACGCGCAAGGCTCGTCAGGGCATCCTGAAACGTGACGAACCGGTGGAATTCCACACCATCATCAGCGAAGCCGTCCTGCACCAGCCGCTCGGAGGACCGGAGATCTTCGCCCGGCAGTTGAAGGCGCTACTCGACAGCAGCGAACGCGACAACATCACAGTCCAGGTCCTGCCGTTCTCCGACAAACCGCACCCTGGCGTCACCGGAGCCTTCGCGATCCTGTCCCTGTCAAGGTTGGACTTTGTCCACGTCGAGCTGATGACCAGCGACGTCTACGTCGAAGACGAGGTGAGCGTCGCCGAGTACAGCGCCGCATACGACGTCCTGGCGGAGCTGTCCTATCCCCCTGAGCGATCACGCGAAACTATCGCTGGCATCATGGAGTCCCTGAAGCGATGAAAGTAGGGCGAGACCCAGTGTTCCCGTACGAGTGGCGTAAAAGTTCCTACAGCGCCGGGCAGAGCGCGTGCGTGGAGGTCGCGATGCCGACCCATACGAGTGCCGCGATGCGCGACACCAAGCACAGAGACCTCGGTGCGCTCACCTTCCCCGGCCCCGAGTGGCAGGCTTTCCTCAACACAACCCAGAGCGACCCAACGTAGGGGCTTCTCGCGAAGCCACCGAGTGGCAAGCCTTCCTCAGTACCACCGGGTACCCCCCCCGCCCAGCATTTGCGCAACGGCAACTCACTCTCCGGTTGGCCCACAACACCCGAACCAACCTCCGTCCCCGGCCGATCCTCGGCCGGGGCTTTCGCGTCTGCCCACAGGCCGTGGACCGATCCCGCACGCCACGAGAGGCTCCCCCTCGTGCATGGCCGCTTCCGGACTGTCACCGAAATCTGCCAGGATCTCCACGAACCGACCTGAGAGGTGCACCATGAGCTACCCCCACCGGGCCCCCGACGTGGCCGCGCTCGCCCACCGGCTCCGTGGCCTCGCCACCGGGAAGTGGAGCGGCGCCGACCTGCGTCGGATGGCCGCCGACCAGGGATGGGAGTGGGTCGATGACGACGGGGGGCCTGTTCTTCGCACGGGAGCCGACCTCGGGGAGGCGCGGCTGCGGCCGGTGGACGAGTGCCTGGAGATCCACGTGACCACGGAGGAGTACGTGGGCCTGCACGTCCCCCTGGAGGAGGTCGGGGGTGCGACCAGGGAGCACGTCGAGGCGTTCCGGCGGGCCGCCGACATCCTGCGCGCCGAGTTCGACCAGCCCCACATCCTCGGGGCCGACGACGACTCCGTCCCCTTCCACGACGACCACCCCGGGTGGGGTGCCCCCTTCATGCGCTGGCGGATGCGGCGGAACAGCCTGGAACTGCGGGCGGGGGCCAGGGGCCCCGTGCTCTCGCTCCTGCCCAGCGGTCCGGCCGAGGGGTGGTTCTGGTACTACCGCAAGGAGGGTGTCGGCGACGTGGGCGGGTTCGTCGGCACGCTGATGAGCCGCCGGTCGGGCGACCAGGGCGGCAGCATGTCCTTCGCGGGCATCACCCGCTACTCCGACTGGAAGGAGTACTGCACACTCCTGGCCCGCTCCCTGAACACCATGCCCGCCGAGCTGCACGCCCTCGGCCTCTCCCGCTCCTTCGGCTTCCACGGCACGATCCCCGGCCGCGGCGGCCCCTGGGTCTTCCAGTTCGAACTCGGCGAACACGCACAGCTCGGCCTGGACCAGGCGGTGGTCGACCTCTTCGGCCCGGCGCGGTCGGCGCCCACTCCGCAGGAGCTGGGCTGGACCGAGGCGACCGAGGAGCACCACCGCAGTGAGGACGTCGCCTTCCACTCTCCGAGGTACCCCTACGACGAGGTCAACGGGACGCGCCTGGCGATGCTGGTGCTGGAGACCGCGGAGGCGCTGGGCATCCCCTCCCCCGGGGACCTGTCCCTGACCGACTGGGGCGACCACGTCAAGGTGGCCTCGGTGACCGGGGGGTGGACCGCCGAGTACTTCCTCCACGACTACGGGCTCCGCGTGGTGGGCAACCCGTGACCGGGGTACGGTCGGCCCGGACCGCCCGACAGGGGCTCCGGGGAGGGGACCGCTGACACGACGGAGCCCCGGGCGGACTCCTCCCGCCCGGGGCTCCGTCGAGGCCTGGGGTCGCCCTGGTCAGGCGCGGCCCAGTCCGGGACGGCCGTAGCCCGCCCCGGCCCGGTTCCCACGCATGCCCACCCGGCTGCCGTCCGCCCCGGACCGGTCGTCACCCTGGTAGGTCCGGTCCTCGCCCTGGTAGGTCCGGTCGCCACCCTGGTGAGACCGGTCCTCGCCCTGGTGAGGCCGGCCCTCGCCCGAGTAGGTCTGGACGTCGCCCTGGTAGCCCTGTGCGCCGCTCAGCCCTCCGTTCCGGCCGTTGGTCACGTTGCTGTGCTGGCCGACGCTGGAGGGCACCGTGTGGCGGGCCCTCCCCTTGTCGATGCCGAGGAAGCGGTTGAGGTGGCCCTTCTTCCCGACCACGAACCAGGCGACGGCGCCGAACAGCGGGAACCAGATGATGAAGATGATCCACAGGAGCTTGCCGCCCCCGGTGGTGTCACCGTCGACCAGTGCCGAGATGACGGCGGCGATCACCAGCACCACCAGGACCAGGGCGATGAAAAGGAAGATCAACCCGGTGATACCGCTCATCCAGGCGATGGCGGTGTCCGTGCTGTCGGCGAGGCTCGTGATCATGACTCCCCCAAGCATGACGTAGTCTAATTGTCACGCAGAGTAGTCTTTCGTCGTGCCTACTCAGGCGCATTCCATGGTTTTCGGGCGTTTCCCGACCGCCTGCGCCGGGTTTCGGTTCTGCGGCCTCTCCGGATCGAAGCGAAGACTTTCGAATACCGCCCCCTACCAGGCCTTTCCACTGCTTTACTGAGAAGCATGGGCGAGCTTCGGCGATCTTGCAGGTTCACTCCCCTCCTCCGAACCGGAGCCCCCACCGGCAACGGTGGTGGCACCGGCACCCACGACCCCCAACCCGGGCGTACCGCCGCCACCCCGCGTCGGCGCAGAGGCACGACGTCCACGGGAGGCCCCTCGTCCCGGGCCTCATGACGTGGTGAGGCAACCGCGCTACCTGTGGCTGGCCGAACAGCTCCGCGAACCGATCCTGCGCGGGGAGATGCCGCCCGGCACCCGGCTCCCCTCCCGGACCCGGTTGGCGCGCTCCTACAGGGTCAGCGAACAGATCTCCCGCACGGCGCTCCGGCTCCTGGTCACCGAGGGCCTGGTCGAGGCCAGGCCCGGTTCCGGGTACTTCGTGCGCACCGTTCCCGAACTCTTCCGGCTGTGCCGGACCGACTCCTCCTCCGGCTCCGGGCTGGGCACACTCCTGCGCGAGGAGATCGGCACCGACCAGGAGTCGAGCTCGGCCCCACTGAGCTCACGGCTCCGGCTGCGCGACGGAGACCCCGTCTACCGCACCACCTCACGCGGGCTGGCATCGGATCTGCCCATCACCCTGCACCAGTCGTGGGAGCCGGCGGCACTCACCGCGGGCACACTGCGCACTCCCTTCGACGCCGCACCCGAGATCGGCCTGCTGGAACGGCTCAGCGCCGCCGGCCACCCGGTGGACCGTGTGGTCGAGGAGGTGTGCGTGCGCTCCCTGCGTGACTCCGAGGCCACCCTCCTCGGGTCGGCTCCCGGGATGCCCGTGCTGGTGGTGGAACGCACCCACTTCAGCGCCAACCGGCCCGTGGAGACCTCCGACCTCATCGGTTCGGCCGAGCAGTGCCGACTCCTCTACAAGCTGACGCTGGCGCGGCCGCGCCGACCCGGGGACCCCCGGCGGCGCTGAACCGCGCACCGCGCCCGGCACGGCAGCTCCGGCCCGGGCACGACGAAGGGCGGTGGCCGCTCCCCTC
>NZ_JBHXQY010000046.1:0-50944 GCF_042716955.1 Nocardiopsis sp. NPDC058631
GCCGGGAGGCGGACGCGGTCGGACCCGCGAAGACACGTAGTGGTGACTACCCGGTCACCGAGCGTCCCAACCGCGGGGTCGGTGCCCGTGGGGCAAGGACACCCTAGGCCTGGCGGAGCCGGGGCATGACCTGCTCGCCGAACGCCGCCAGATCGGCGTGGTAGTCCGGGAAGATCAGCATGAGGCCGTCCAACTCGGCGTACTCGACCATCTCGCGGATCCGGCCGGTCACCGTCTCCGGCGATCCGGTGACGAACGGCGTCTGGAACGCCTCGTCCTCGGGGCGCTCGGAGGTCAGGGACAGGGCCTTGTCCAGGGGCAGGCCCCAGGAGAGCTTCATGTTGACGATGGCGTCCACGTCCGCGCCGCGGCCGTACCTCAGCCGCCGCTCCTCGGCGGCGGCGTCGGTCTCGTCCATGATGACGGTGAGCATCGAGTAGGTCCGGATGCTCCGGCCCTGCTTCTCCGCCCTCGCCTTCACGCCCAGGCTGGCCTCGCGCAGGCCGGGCAGGTCCTGAGCGGTCAGGAACGAGCCGTCGCAGTGCCGCGCCTGGAAGTCGAGCCCCGTCTCGGAGCGCCCGGCGCTGATGAGGGTGGGCGCCGGGTCGGGGTGCGGCCGGGACCGGCAGTCGTCGAGCTGGAAGAACTCGCCGTCATGGGTGACCGAGTCCTCCGCCCACAGGCGTCTGAGGACGCTGGTCCACTCCTCCGTGTACCGGTACCGGTCGGCGTGACCCAGGTCCTCCCGCCACAGGCCCATCTGCGCGAACTCGTCGGCGTAGGAACCCACGACGATGTTCATCCCGGCCCGGCCCCCGCTGACCTGCTGGAGGGTGGTGAACATCTTCGCGGCGAGGGCCGGGTGGAACAGGTTGGTGTGGACGGTCGCCCACACCTTGACGCGCTCGGTCGCCTCGGCGAGCCCCGACATCATCGTCATGGACTCCAGGGTGCGCCCCCAGTGGTCGGTCGCACCGTCGTACCCGCGCCACTTGCCCATGGACATGACGAAGTCGAGTCCGTGGGCCTCGGCGAGGATCGCGGCCTTCTTGTTGTAGTCGTACGTGGCCTGCGGATGCGGTGCCGTCTCCGACACGATCCAGCCACCGTTGCCGATGGGCAGGAAGATCCCGTACTCGGTGTCGGCGGTCGGGGCGCCGCCTGGTGCTGCCATGCTGTGGGCTCCTCGGTCTTCTGGCGGCGCGTCGTCGCGCCGCCGCTCTCTGGTTGTGCGTGTGCCGCCCGCGCGGTCGGCGCCGCCCGTCCGGGGAGGGGGCGCCGACCGCCGGTGCGTGCGGCGGGTCCTGCTGGCGGGCCCTACTCGGCCGGCCAGGACACCTCGGTGGCGACGTGCACGGCCTCGAGGTAGCGCGGGTCGAACAGGGGCTCCAGGTTGGGGAGCGAGTCCAGCTGGCCGTTGTCCACCAGCGTCTCCCCCTCGGCCTCGGTGAGGTTGAGGTCGATGTACCCGGGAGACGCGTCGTCGGGGGTGGACGAGGTCACGAGCTCCTGCTCGGCGTTCCACACGCGCAGGTTGTGGTCGGTGTCGTACCCGGACTCGGCCAGCTCCGCGGCGTACCCGACACACTCCTCACCGTTCTCCTGGCAGTACGCGAACGCCTGGGCGATCGCCCGCAGGTAGTCCTCGACCACCGTCGGGTTCTCCTCGGCCCATTCGGGGTGCGTGGCCATCACGCCGAACGAGCCGACGACCCCGTAGTCCTCGGGCAGCCACTCGTTGTACTCCTCCTCCATGTCGGCGAGCAGGAACGGTTCGTTGGACCGGAACCCGGTCAGGGACTGCACCTGGTCGCGGGGCAGGACGCTGGGGTCGTAACCGACCTCCACGATCTCGATGGAGTCGAGGTCGACGCCGTCGGCGACGAGCATCGCCTCCACCGGCGCGGGCATCATGCCCTTGTGGCCGAGGGTGGTGCCCTCCAGGTCGCCGAGCTCCTCGATGTCGGTGCCCGTCAGCAGGGTGGCGATGGGGACGTGCCCGTACGTGGAGATGCCGATGACGTCGTGGCCGGCGTCGTTGGCCTGGAGGACCTCGGCCTCGTTGCCGAGGGAGGTGAAGTGCGCCGTCCCGGCCGAGACCAGCTGGGAGTTGCCGATCGTGTCGCCGGTGCCCGGCTGGATCTCGACGTCGAGGCAGACGGCGTCGAAGAAGCCGAGCTCGTCGGCGGCGATGGCCTCCAGGATGCTCACGGAGGCCTGGTACTGGTAGCCGGTGATGTAGGTGACGGTCCCGACGGCACGGTTGGTCTCGCACCGCTCCTCGTCGATCACGGTGGTCACCCCGGTCGGCTCCTCGGTTGCCTCCTCGCCCGCGCACGCGGTGGCGAGGAGGACGGCCGAGGTGAGGGTCGCGGCAGCCAGGGGGCGTAGGCGTCGGATCCGGGGGAGGGGGAGGGAGGTGGAGGGGAGTGCCACGGGGGCTCCTTCGGGTGTGTGGGTCACTGTTGTGACTCGTGCCAGAACAGCAGTCTTCGTTCGAGGACGGTGATGAGTGCGAGCATCAGCACGCCCATGGCGGCCAGACAAGCGATGGCCGCGTAGACGTACTCCAACCGGGCGGTCGCGGCCGAGGTGCGGATCATCGTGCCGAGGCCAGTGGAGGACCCGGCCGCGACGAACTCCGCGACCACGGCGCCCACGATGGACAGGGGGAACACCACTCGCAGTGCGGCGAGGGCGTAGGGGAGGCTGCTGGGGACGCGCAGCCGGAGCAGTACCTCCAGGCGGGAGGCGTGCAGGGTCGAGAACACGTGCAGGACGGGCACGGGCACCGACCGCAGACCGGTCGTCATGTTGATGAGCACCGGGAAGAAGGTGATGATCGCCGTCACGATCACCTTGGGCGCCATACCGAACCCGAACGCGACCACCAGGGCGGGCGCGAGAGCGACGACGGGGGTCACGTTGAGCACCACGGCCAGCGGCATGATCGCGCGCCGCACCACCGGTACCTCTGACATCACCAGGGCGAGGACGAACGCCGTCCCCGCACCGAAGCCCACGCCGAGGAGGGCGATCTGGAGCGTGGCCCAGGCGTTGCTGAGGAACAGGGCGGGGTCGCCCACCAGGACCGCGCCCACCTCCGAGAGCGGGGGGAGCAGGTAGGGCTGGTCCTCGGCGACCGCTGCCCAGGCGAAGCCGCAGAGCAGCACGGCCACGGTGGCGGGCAGCCACAGCCCGACGCCGAGCAGGCTGCGGCGGGCCCGTGCGGCGGGGCGGCCCGGGCCCCCCTTGCGGTTGGGACGGGGACGGGCAGGGGTTTCTGTGGCCATGGCCGTTCCTCCTCTCAGGGCGGTGCTCACAGGGGGATGACGTCGTCGGGGGCGGCTCCGGACTCCCAGGCGGTCTGGAGGGACGCGCGCACCCTGTCCTCCAGGACGTGCATGTGCGGTCCGGTCACCACCTCCCGGTCGCGTGGACGCGGCAGGTCCACGTGCAGCACCTCGTGCACGCGGCCGGGTCGGGCGGACATCACCACGACCGTGTCGGAGAGGGTGACCGCCTCGCGCACCGAGTGGGTGACGAACAGGACCGTCGTGGACATGCGCTCCCACAGGCCGAGGAGCTGGAGCTGGAGTGCCTCGCGGGTGAACTCGTCCAGGGCGGAGAAGGGCTCGTCCATCAGCAGCAGGTCGGGTCGGATGCCGAAGGCGCGGGCGATGGCGACGCGCTGCCTCATCCCGCCGGAGAGCTCGTGGGGGTACTTGCGGGCGGAGTCGTCCAGGCCCACCATGCGCAGCAGGTGGTCGGGGTCCTCGCTGCCCCGGCCGGCCCGCCGGTTGACGCGGGAGGGCAGGGACACGTTGCGCCGCACGTTCTGCCAGGGGAGCAGCGCCGGGGTCTGGGGCACGAGTCCGACGGCCTTGGCGGCCGCCATCTTCTGCGGGGTGGAGCCGAACACGGAGACGGTGCCGGTGTCGTGCTCCTCCAGCCCGGCGACCACCCGCAGCAGGGTGGACTTGCCGCAGCCGCTGGGGCCGATGAGGCTGACGAAGCGGCCCCGGGGGAGCACCAGGTCGACGTTCTGGAGCGCGGGTCGGAGCGGGTCGGCGCCCTCGTAGGTCTTGCTGAGGCCGCGCACCTCGATACGGTCGTCGGTCACGCCGCGTCCACGTGCCGGAACGGCCGCTCCCCGGAGGGGGACGGCCAAGGGGCGCGGTGGCCGTTCCCGGGCAGGCCCGGGAACGCTGTGGGCGTGCGCGGAACGGTGCTGTGCGCGGACCGGTCGGTCGGAGGCGGTGCCATACCTACTCCTTGTGGTGCGTGATCGGATGATCGCACACAGTGGCTTCGCGGTGAACGGTTCTTCCCGGAGAGGGAAGGGGTACACCGATCGGAGGAACTCGGAACGGGGAGCGGGGAGGCGGACACGACGGTGCCGCACGCGGGGAGAAGCGGGCCGGAGTGTCCCGGGGTACGGGAGGTCCCGTGCGTCGGAGGTACGCCGACGTCGGGAGGGCAAGTTGTGCGTGCGTGCGGCGCTCGACGGCGCAAGGGCACGACGGCAGGGAAGACATCCATGAAACACCCTCCAGGGATGGCGGCCGTCGGACATGGCGAAGCCTGGTCCGAAGACGTTCGTTGGAGAGCGGGTGGGAGCACGGAATGCGGCGGCCCGCGGGGGTTGACGCGTGGAACGTTAGGGTTGGTCGATTAACACGTTATGAAGTCTTCATCACGTACTGATATCGAGTGTGCGGATCCTGTGACGATCGTCGACCAGGGCGACGGTGATCCGGTAGGAGGCGAAGGCAGCGGGTAGCCAGGCACCCCGTCCGAACAGCCGGGCGAGTGGTTCGCCGAGCACCAGGAGGACGTGCGCGTCCGGAAAATGATGGTCGCGCAGCCAGACGAGCTTGAAGGCGTCGGCGATGACCTTGTTGCGCTGGGTCGACTTCACCGGCCCCTGGTGGGGGGAGAACTGCACCAGAAGGGTCGGCCGACCCTCGTTGGCACAGTCGACGCCGATCCTCGTCCCGTCGGCCAGGGTGAACTCGCGGGGCGCGAGTGCGATGCCCAGGTGCGCCGACAGCGCCTCGACCAGGGTGGTGTCACCCTGGCGGGCTGGTCGGGCCGTGGTCACCGTCACCGACGACGGGCTTCTCGCTGAATACGCCATGGTAAGAAGACTTTAGTGCACAGAAGCCCCATAGTCATCGCGGCGGCAACCCTGCGGGCAGGCAAGCCGTGTTTCTCTCCGGTTCCCACCTGCGATTTCAGGGAAGGGGCTCGTGTCGCTTGTCACAGGCGCCGCCCTCTTTCCGGCAGGGCATCGCAGCCCCCTCGTGGCGGGGATTTCGGACGCTTCGCAGGTCGGACGGCATAGGTCGAAAGCCGGGGCTCCCGGTGTGCTCGCAGGTGAAGGCAAGGGCTCCTTCTATTGCGACTTCCCATGGTTCCCGGAAAAGGCCAGTTCAGGGCGCGTTTCGACCTGACCGGTGCAATATCGGACCGCCGGTTGTTATCGAATCGGAGATAACGAATTCATTGCGCGGGTGCTCCGCGGGTGCTCCGCGGGTGCTCCGCAGGTGCTCGCGTCTCCTACCGCCGGAGTGCGAGCAGATCCCGGGGCCGTCGGACCCTTCCCCTCCACCCGCGCCCACGGCTCGTGCCCCACCCGATCTGGGCCCACGGCGTGCCCGGGAACCTGAACCCGGCGGGGTCGTACTTCCTCTACCCGAAGCCTCCCACCAGTACCAGTGACGTGCGAGGACGTCCCTGATTGGCTTTTCCCGAGGCAGAGGGGAGCAACAGCATGGGCGAACGGGAACGGGAACGGGCGGCCGCGGCGCGGGACGAGGTTGCGGAGGCGGACCAGGCGGCGGTACGGGCGGTGGGGCTGACCAGGAGCTACGGCCGGGCCGCCCCGGTCCGCGCCCTGCGCGGCGTCGACGCGGAGTTCGCCCGCGGCGGCTTCACCGCCGTCATGGGGCCCTCGGGCTCGGGCAAGAGCACCCTCCTGCACTGCCTGGCCGGGCTGGAACGCCCCGACGGGGGGCGGGTGTTCCTGGGAGGACGGGAGCTGGGAGGGCTGTCCGAGCGGGAACTGACCCGGCTGCGGGCACGGGCGCTCGGGTTCGTGTTCCAGGAGTTCCACCTGCTCCCGTCACTGGACGTCCAGGAGAACATCACCCTGGGCCGCCGTCTGGCGGGACTGCCGCCGGACCCCGCGTGGCTGGACGATCTGACCGCCTCCCTGGGGCTGGCCGGGCGCCTCCGTCACCGACCCGGCGAACTGTCCGGCGGGCAGCGGCAACGGGTCGCGGTGGCCCGCGCGCTGGCTCACCGCCCGGACGTGGTGTTCGCGGACGAGCCGACCGGGAACCTCGACTCCCGTTCCGGGGCCGGGGTCCTCGGTGCGCTCCGCGACGCCGCCGCCGAGCACGGCCGCACCGTCGTCATGGTCACCCACGACCCCGTGGCCGCGGCCTTCGCCGACCGGGTGCTCCTGCTGCGCGACGGCCGTGTCGCCGGGGAGTTGGCCGACCCCACGCCGGACACGGTGCTGGCGCGGATCGTCCGCCTGGAGTCCTCGTGAAGCGGGGCCGACCGCGCGGCGGGGGCCGGGGGCCCGCGACGGTCCTTGCCGGGGCCGGTGGCCGTGCGTGGGTCCGCGTCGCCACGGCCGCCGTGCTGATCCTGCGCACGGCCGTCCCCCGGGCGCGCCCACTCGTCCTGTCGGCACTCTCTCTCGCGCTCGGCGCGGGCCTGGTCGTGGCAGCCCTCTCCCTCCAGGAGGCCGCCGAGCGCACCTCGGGAGGGGCGTCCTGGCTGCTGACGAGGGCTCCCGTCGTCGTGGTGGCCGAGGACACGGGGTCTGCGCTCCCCGCGACACCGTCGGGGGAACCCGCGAGGCTCCCCCCGGACGCGGTGGCGGCGCTGTCCGGGGTGCCCGGTGTCCACAGGGTGGGGACGGAGGCCCCCTTCCCCGCCCACGTCGTCACGGGGGAGCGCACACTCGGCGGTCGGACCGACCGGTCGTGGGGCCATTCGTGGACGCTCGCCGAGGCGGAGTCCCTGGCCCTCGTGGAGGGACGCGCCCCGCGTGCTCCGGGCGAGGCGGCTCTGGACGCGCGGACCGCGCGTGAGGCGGGCGTGCGTGCGGGCGGTCGGACCCGGGTCCTCACCTCGGAGGGGATCTCCCCGGTACTGGTCACCGGGGTCGTCGCGGTCTCCGACGGTCCGCCCCGGGACCGTGCCGTGTTCCTCGCCCCGGCGGAGGCCGCCGGGCACGGCGGCGACCCGGTGCTCGCGCTGGTCCGGACGGAGGAGGACGCCGACCCCGAGCACGTCGCCGAGGCGATCCGGGCGCAGGTCCCCGGGGTCCGCGCACTCACAGGGCACGACCGCGCCGGAGCGCTCGCGCCGGACCACACAGACCGCGAGCTGTCCTCGGGAATGGGACGCTACCTCGGTGTCGTGGCAGGTGTGGCACTGGCGGTGGCGGGGGTGATGGCGGCGAGCCTGTTCTCCCTCGCCGTGCACACACGGGCCCGCGAGTTCGCGCTGCTGCGGCTGGTCGGGGCAGGCCCCGGTCTGGTGCGCCGCCTCGTGGTCGGAGAGGCGCTCCTGGTGGGCGGTGTCGCCGCCGCCCTGTCCTGGCTGTTCGGAACGGTGCTGGTGTTCGCTCTGGCACGGCTCTTCGCCGAGCGGGGGATGCTGCCGCACGGGTTCGCGCCCACCGTGGACTGGTCCGCCCTGGCCACGGGCGCGGCCCTGGCGTTCGCCGTCCCCCTCGCGGCCTGTCTGCGGCCCGCGCTCGCGGCGGGGCGGATCGCACCCGCGGAGGCACTGCGCTCCGCCGAGGCCGGTGCGGACACCTCCCTCCGGCCCCGTACGCGGCCGGTCCTGGGCGGGGTGGCCCTGGGCGGTGCCGGAGGACTGTTCCTCGCCGCGTGGTCCGGGTCGGGGACCGAGGCCGGTGCCGCGGCGGCCCTCTCCGCGTCCGCTGTCCTCGTCCTCGCCCTGGCCCTGCTGTCTCCCCTCCTCGTTTACGGGACGCTCCTGCTCCTTCGCCCCCTCACGCGAGAACACGCGCTCGCCTCCGTGGCCTCCTCCGACGCGTGGACCGACCCGCGCGGTGCCGCGGGCGTGCTGACGCCCCTGCTGGTCACGACCGCGGTCGCGTGCCTGCTGCTCTTCCAGGGGCCGACCACCACCGAGGCCCGTCTGCACGCCTACGGCGAACGGCTCGCGGCGGACCTGGTCGTGTCGGGCCCGCCCGGTGTCGGCCTGCCCCGCACCGCCAGGGAGGCCGCCGCGCGCGTGCCCGGGGTGGCGGCCGTCGGAGGGTTCCGGCAGACGGTCACCTCCGCCCCGGGCGGCCCCGGTATGACCACCCACCTGGTCGACCCGGAGGCTGTGGGCCGCGTCCACCGGCTCGCGGTGCAGGAGGGGGACTGGTCCGTACTGGGGGCGGACGGCGTCGCGCTGCGGGCCGACCTCGCCCGTGACAACGGGTGGGCGGCCGGCGACACCGCCGCCCTCGTGGGCCCCGACGGGACCGGGTTCGACGCCCGCGTGGCGGTCGTGTACCGGGCGGGCCTGGACTTCCCGGGGGTCCTGCTGCCCCGGGAGACCCTCGCCCCGAGGATGCTGGACGCCATGGACAGCGGCCTGTACGTGGTGCTCGACCACGGGGCCGACCCCGGGGCGACCGCGTCCCTGCTGGAGGAGGCGGTCGACGCCGGACCGGAGACCAGCGTGGTCGACCGCGCCTCCCACCTCGACCAGCAGGCGGAGCTGAGCGAGGGAGACGACTGGATCCTCTGGCTGACCCTGGTGCCGGTGGCGGCCCTCGCCGGGATCAGCGCGGTCGTCTCCCTCGTGGTCTCCGTCTCCGCGCGGTCCCGCCGGTTCGCCCTGCTGCGCCTGGTCGGGGCCACCCGGAACCAGGTCGTCGGGATGGTCGTGGCCCAGACCCTCGCGGCCGTGGCGGTGGCCGTGACCGTCGGGAGCGCCGCCGCTCTGGCCGGACTCGCGTCGCTCGGCCGGGCCCTCACCGGCGGTTCCGCGGTGCTCGCCGTCCCTCCCGGCCAGTACGCCGTCATCGTCGGATGCGTCCTGGCCCTCGGCCTCCTGGCGAGCGCGGTTCCGGCCGCCGCCGCCCTGCGTGCGCGTCCGGTGCACGCCGCCGAAGGGCAGTTGTGAGCTGCCGGCGCTCCGGGGCCCACCGTGGCGCACCGGTTGACCTTGTCCTCGCAGCGCCTCCGGGCGCCCCCTTCGGCCTCTGGCGGTTCGCCTCGACGGACACCGAGATCGCCGGGGAGGCGCGCCCTCCCGCAGGTCACCCCGGTGTCCTCGCCGAGTCCTCACCCTCGGCCAGGAATTCCGTGAGCGCGGGCGCGAGCCGTTTCGGCGCCATCATCACCGCGCCGTGGTTCAGCCCGGGCAGGGTGCGGTGCTCGGCGGAGGGGAGCATCCCGGCCAGGCTCTCCGCCGCGCGGTGGAACCCGGCCGGGCTCCCGCCCCCCGTCAGCACCAGTGTCCGCACCCCGGCCGACCACGCGTCCGCGTCCAGCGGCGCCCCCCGCTGGGTGTCGCCCATCACCGCGATGTCGTAGGGCAGGGTGTGTGCCATCGCGGTCAGGTTCGCCCACTCCCGCGGCATCAGCCTCATCATGCGCACCATGAACCCGGGCATGCCCTGCGCCCCGGTCATGAACTCCCGTACCGCGTCCGACCGCCGCCCCTCGGAGAGCAGCGCGTCGATGCGCGCCGGGAACCCCGCGGGAGGACCGAAACCGTCCGGCGCGACCACGAAGGGCGGTTCGTAGAGGGCGAGCCGGTCGATGCCCAGCCCGGCCACGGCGGCGCGCAGCGCGAGCACCGCCCCGGACGAGCTGCCGAACACCGAAGCCGAGCCGCCGACGTGCTCGATCAGCGCGGCGATGTCCTCGACCTCGCGCTCCACCGCGTAGGACGCCGCGTCGCCGCTCGCCCCCCGGCCGCGCCGGTCGTAGTTGACCACGGTGAATCGCCGGGCGAGCAGCCCGGCGAGTTTGCGGGCGTCCCTGCGGTCGGCCAGCGCCGAGGAGACCAGCACGAGCGGGCTCCCCTCGCCGAGGCACTCGAAGGCGATCCGTGTTCCGTCCCGGGAGACGACCGCCGGATCCGCCGCTGCTTTCCTCTTGCCGGTCGAGGTCATGGGTCCTGCTCCGATCCTGGTGTTCCGCCGTTGCGTTCGACCGTGTGACGGGGGTCCGCCGGAAAAGGAATCGCTCCCGCGTAGGCGGGTCCGGGCACGCCTGCCCGCGCCGTGCCCCCGGCGGTCCGATGCCGTGCGGGCCGCCCGGGGCCTTGATAACCGTATGCGTATATGGTTAAAGTAATACGACCATACGGTTATCAAGGCCCCGTGGAGACCCCATGCCTCGCCGCCCAGCCCGCCCGACCCTGCGGTGGCCCGCCGCCCTCTGCGCGGCACTGCTCCTCGCCCCCGTCTGCGGCGTACCGGCCGCGGCAGCCGAACCACCCGACGGCACCTACGCCGCCATCGACGCCTACGTGCAAAGGCGCATGCAGGAGACCGGGACCCCCGGGCTGTCCTACGCGGTGGTGGGACCCGACGGGCCCCTCCACCGGGCGGCGTGGGGCACGGACGGCGACGGCGCCCCCGTCACACCGGCGACACCGTTCCTGTGGGGGTCGGTGGCCAAGCCCGTCGCGGCGACCGCCGTCCTGGCCCTGGCCGAGGACGGCGAACTCGGACTGGACGACCCGGTCGTCGACCACCTGCCCCGGTTCGGGTTCGGAGGAGAGCACGCTCGCGAGACCACCGTGCGCCACCTGCTCGCCCAGACCTCCGGGCTGCCCCCGTCGGCGACACCCGCGGTCTCCGACTGCCGGGGAGAGGACTGCCCCCGCCCCGCCGACCGCCTCGGGGCACTGGACCGGATCGACCCCCTCGCACCGCCAGGCGAGGAGTACGCCTACACCAGCGCCAACTACCTGGTCCTCGCCGCCGTGGTCGAGTCCGTCACCGGCACGTCCTTCGCCGACCACCTGCGCGGCGCCGTGCTGGAACCGGCCGGCGCGGGCGGGTCGGTCACCGACCCCGCCTCGGCCCGCGACCGCGCCCTGCCCCCGGGCCACCTCCCGCTCTGGGGGGTCACCGCACCGGTCGCGACCGGCCTGGACCCCCACGGCGCGGCCTACGGCTACCTCGGCGGCGACCTCGACGACCTGGCGGCACTCGCCTCCCTGTACCTGCGGGAAGGAGGGGACGTCCTGTCGGCGGACTCCTTCGCGCTGATGAGCCGCGAGCAGACCACGAACGGCGGTGCGGGGACCGGTTACGGGCTGGGGTGGCGCGTCGGCGGGCTCGACGCCCCTCTGGACGGAGCCGTGTGGCACAGCGGAGCCGCCCCGGGCTACTCCGCCATGCTGCTCCTGCTGCCCGAGGACGGCCTCGCCCTCGTCATGCAGCAGAACAACCACGGGCTGCTGCACGACGCGGCGAGCATGGACGTCCTCTTCGGCGCCTCCGCCATGCTGGCGGGCGCCCCCGAACCCGGGGACGCCCCCTCCCGCGCC
Source organism: Nocardiopsis sp. NPDC058631 (assembly GCF_042716955.1). Classification (NCBI taxonomy): domain Bacteria; kingdom Bacillati; phylum Actinomycetota; class Actinomycetes; order Streptosporangiales; family Nocardiopsidaceae; genus Nocardiopsis; species Nocardiopsis sp. NPDC058631. Next base: position 11,557 of record NZ_JBHXQY010000046.1, read on the forward strand.
GTGTACCTGCTGGCCGTCGCGGTCACCACCGGTCTGGCCGTGTGGCTGCTGGCGGCGGTCGTCGCGGCGACCGCGGCGTTGCGGCGCCCGCGTGCCGGAGCCGTGGCGCCACCACCGGCGGCCACCGCGTTCCGGGTGGTCCTGGGCCTGCTCCCCGTCGCGGCCGGAGCGGCACTCCTCTCGGTGACGGGTGTCGACGGCGCCCTGGCCTGGCTGCCCGACATCGCCCTCTCCCTCGCCGCCGCCGCGGCGGCAGGTGCCGCCTCCGCCGTGCTGTGGGCATGGGTCGCCGTCCGCACCAGGCGCGGCGTTCCCGCGGGGGACCCTTCCCGGGGCCGGGCCGCTACGGCCGCTCGGGCGCCCGAGGGCGGCGTAGCACGCCCCGCCCGGCAGGACTGAGCCCACGAAGGGGGAGGGGCATCCGCCGCACGGACCCTCCGGAGCGCCCGGGTCCCCCGGCGCCGGACCGCCGACCGTGGTGCACGCCCGTGCCGGGCCCCGCCCCTCACAGCCAGTCGTGTTCGCGCGCGTACCGGGCGGCCTCGTGGCGGGTCCGGGTCTGGGTCTTCTGCATCGCGTTGGAGAGGTAGTTGCGCACCGTGCCCTCCGCCAGGTGGAGTTGGGCGGCGATGTCGGCCACCGAATACCCTCCGCTGGTCGCCCGCAGGACATCGACCTCCCTGTCGGTGAGCGGGCAGTCGTCGACGAGGGCGAGCGCGGAGACGTCGGGGTCGACCCATCGCCTGCCCCCGTGCAGGGTCCTGATGACCGAGGTGATGTGCGCGGGTTCCGCCGACTTGCTGACGAACCCCTGGACCCCGAGCTTGAGGGCCTTGCGGAGAACCCCGGGCCTGGCGTGGCGGGTCAGCATGAGGATCACCTGTTCCGGCCGCTCGCGGCGGATCCGGGCGACGGCGCCGAGACCGTCCACGCCGGGCATCTCCAGGTCGATGACGAGCACATCCGGCTCGTGCAGCAGTGTGGCCCGCACGGCCGCCTCACCGTCCTCCGCTTCGGCGAGCACGGTGATCTCCCCTTCGAGGGGGAGAAGTGAGGCGAGGGCCTTGCGGAGCAGGGCCTCGTCGTCGGCGAGCACCACGGTGGTCATCTGTCGTCCTTCCGGGTTGACGGGGGTGGTGTCGGAGCGCGGGGCCGGGAGCGTCGCGGCGGTCCGGAACCGTCCGTCCCCGGGTCCACCGTCAGCTCGCCGCCCTCTCCCTCCACGCGCTCCCGTGTCTACTCCAGCTCGGCTGCGAGGCCGCAGACCAGCTGGTGGAAAGCGGTGAGGGCGACCGCCGGGAGGACGCGCGGGGGGCGGGTGTCCATGTTCGGTCCTTCGGGGTCGAACGGCAGAGTCCGCCCCAGTATTCATCCTGCTCCGCGGCGCCACCAGTGACACCGCGTCATGGCCTCGCCCGGGGAAACGCCACGGCGCGGTGATGACACGGCCCCACTGCCGGGTCGGCGCGGCGACGGCTGGGATGGACGGCATGTGCGCGGCGCCGACCACCGGCGTCGAACACCCGGTCCCCGGACTCGGTGCCGGCTCCCCGGGGCCCGGCGCGGACTCCGTGGCGGAGCGCCGCCGACAGGGACCCGGCCGTCCACGCACCCGCCCGAGCACGGGGCCGCATCGCCGCCCCGCCATGACATTTTTCGGGACGAAGGCATGACGCGGTGTCACTGGTGGCTCCCCGGAGCGGAAGGAACACTGAGAGCCGATCCCGCGGTTCGCCGCACGTCACCGAACACGAACGAGAGGAACGACATGGCACTGCCGCATCTGTACACGGTCGAGGACCTCTTCGGCCCGCCGGAGCGGGCCGGGGCGTCGATCTCGCCGGACGGTACCCGGCTCGCCTTCCTGGCGCCGTGGAGGAACCGGCTCAACGTCTGGATCCAGGACCTGGACTCCGACCCCGCTACCGGCGGCGAGCCCCGGTGCGTGACCGCCGACCAGACCCGCAGCGTGCTGAGCTTCGAGTGGACCGACGACCCGCGGTGGCTGCTCTACACCCAGGACAGCGGCGGTGACGAGAACTGGCACCTGTTCCGGGTCGACCTGGACACCCCGGGTTCCGAGGCGGTGGACATGACCCCCTTCCCCGGGGCCAGGGTCCTGAACCTGGAGCCCTCCCCGGGCAGGCCCGGCAGGATGACCCTGCTGCTCAACGCCCGCACGCCCGCCGAGTTCGACGTCCACGAGCTCGACGTGGCCACCGGGGAGCTGACGCTGCTGGCCCCCAGCCCCGGCCCCGGACAGGGGCTGTTCCGGGTCGGCCAGGAGTGGTTCGCCACCGGGACGACCGTCGAGGGCGACCTGGAGTTCTCCCGCAAGGACCCTGAGACGGGCGCGAAGCACCCCCTCCTGGTGCGTGCGGGCGTCGACCATCCTCTGAGCGTGTTCCCGTTCCAGCCCACCCCGGACGGGACCGGGATCTGGATCGGCTCCAACCGGGGCAGCGACCGGACCCGGCTGGTGCGGGTCGACCTGGCCACAGGCGAGGAGACCGAGGTCGACAGCCACCCGGTCCACGACATCGACACGCGCGCCCAGGTTTTCCCCACCCTGCCCCCACCCCTGATCCGGGACCGGCGCGGCGAGCTGCTCGGCGTGCGCTACCTCGGCGAACGCCAGGTCATCCACGCCCTGGACCCGCACTTCGCCGAGGTCCTGGCGAACCTGGAGAAGCTGTCCGAGGGCGACATCGGGGCACTGTCCTGCGACGACAGCGGGCGGCGGTGGGTCGTCAGCTTCGTGCACGACCGCGACCCGGGTGCGACCTGGTTCTACGACCACGCCACGGGGGAGCACCGGCTGCTGTTCCGGCCCCGCCCGCACCTGGACCCGGAGTCGATGGCCCCGATGCTGCCGGTCACGATCCCCGCCCGGGACGGGCTGGAGCTGCCCTCCTACCTGACGCTCCCGGTCGGCGTCGAGCCCTCCGGGCTGCCGATGGTGTTGCTGGTGCACGGCGGCCCCTGGGCCCGCGACGCCTGGGGATACAACGCGGCCGTGCAGCTGCTGGCCAACCGCGGGTACGCGGTGCTCCAGGTCAACTTCCGTGGCTCGACCGGCTACGGCAAGGCCCACATGAAGGCCGCCATCGGTGAGTTCGCCGGCAAGATGCACGACGACCTCGTCGACGCCGTGGACTGGGCGGTGGCCCGGGGCTACGCCGACCCCGACCGGGTCGCGATCTTCGGCGCATCCTACGGCGGCTACGCCGCGCTGGTCGGCGCCGCCTTCACGCCGGACCGCTTCGCCGCGGCCGTCGACGTCGTCGGCATCTCCAACATGGCCACCTTCATGCGGTCCCAGCCGGAGTTCGTCCGCCCCGGTCTGGTCAACAGCTGGTACCGCTACGTCGGCGACCCCGACATCCCCGAGCAGGAGGCGGACATGCTGGCCCGCTCCCCGATCAGCCGCGTGGACGACATCACCGCCCCGCTCATGGTGGTCCAGGGCGCCAACGACGCCCGCGTCGTGCAGGCCGAGTCCGACCAGATCGTCGACGCGCTCCGCGCACGCGGTGTGGACGTCGAGTACCTGGTCTTCGACGACGAGGGACACGCCCTCGTGAACCCGGAGAACCTGATCGCCACGTTCGGCGCCGCCGAGCGCTTCTTCACGCAGCACCTGGGAGGACGGAAGGACCATGGCTGACCACGACACCGTTCCGAACGTCGCCCGCCACACCGCCTCGGAGGCCACCGGCGACACCGCCCGACCCGAGCCGCCCGTGGAGGTGAAGCAGGCCATGATGGACAGCATGGGCGGTCCGTCCGGGATGCTCTATTCGGCACTCCCGGTCGTCGTCTTCGCCACGGTCGTGGCCTTCGTCCCGCTGCCGATCGCCATCGGAGTCTCGATCGCCGTCGCCCTGGCGCTCGCCGTGTTCCGGATGTGGCGGGGTGAGCAGTTCATGGCCGCGATAGGGGGCGTGTTCGGCGTCGCGGTGGCCGGGGGCGTGGCGGCCTGGACCGGGTCGGCCAACGACTTCTTCCTGATCGGCATCTGGGCCGCCCTCGTCGCGGCCGTCGTCACGCTCGCCTCGCTCGTCGTGCGCCGCCCGCTGACCGGCGTCATCTGGAACGCCTTCCACGGCGGCACCCACCCCTGGCGCCAGGACAAGACCTCGCTGCGCGCGCACGACGTGGCCACCCTCACCGTCACCGCTGTCTTCGCCGCCCGTTTCGTCGCGAGCCAGTGGTTCTACCTCACCGACTCCACCACCGGACTCGCCGTAGCAGACACCGTCACCGGCTTCCCCCTGACGGCCCTGGCCGCGGTCGTCGTCATCTGGGCCTTCCGACGCTCCACCAAGAGCCTCGTCCAGGACACGGACGCGAACAACACCACCGAGGCCTGACCGGCCGTGGCCCTCCGCCACGGGCCGGGGCCCCGACCGGTCCCGGTCCCGCGGGCCGCCGCATCCGCCACCGACGTGTTCTGCCACACATTCCGCGGCAGGGGGTTGAGTGTGCCGCTACGGCATGGATTCCACTGGTCGCACCGGCTCCGCGGCACGGAAGCGGTACGGCACACCAGGGGACGAGCGTGACCCGGCGGCCCGTACCGTCCTCCGTGCCCGGAACATCATCGGGAACATGCGAGAAGGGTGACCGCCACCATGGACACGGTTCAAGGCCGCATCGTTCGACCGCTGGGCGCGTTCGAGCGGACCATCGACTACTACATGCACCGCAACCCGGTCCAGTTCTCCCTGGTCGCCGAGGTGGACCGCCACGTCTCAGCGGAAGCGCTGGTCTCGGCGCTCGCGCGGATCCAGGACCGCCATCCGCTGCTCGGCGTCGCGGTCGACCGCACCGCGCCGGAGGCCGTGTTCCGGGTGTCGGAAGGCGCGATCCCCCTCCAGGTGGCCGCCGAGGGCACTCCGTGGCGATCCGTCCTCGCCGACGAGCAGACGCGGCCGATCCCCCCGACCCCCGGGCCCCTCACGCGTGCCGTCCTGGTCCCACGGGAGGCCGGCTGCGACATCGTGCTCACGTTCGCCCACCAGGTCGCCGACGGTGTCGGCGGTCTCCGGGCCCTGCTGGACCTGGTGGCGGCCCTGGACGGTGAGGAAGCGGTGCCGGGCGGCGTTCCGGAGGCGCAGGAGGACCTTCTCGCCAGGGCCGGCGACGCGGCGGACACCGGCGGCGCCGGGGCCGGCACGGCCCGGGAGGACGACGAGCGCATGAACCTTCCCGGCGAGCTCACGCCGTTCTCCGGGCGCAGGCCGCACATCGAGGCTCTCGCCCTGGACCCGGGGCTGACCACACGGCTCGCCCGCCGCTGCCGCCAGGAGGAAACCTCCGTGCACGCCGCGCTCTGCGCCGCCGCCGCGGTGGTACTCCACCGTCGGGGGCGCGAGTTCGTGCGGGTCCTCAGCCCGATGGACCTGCGCCGCGCGGCCGACCTGCCCGACGAGGTGGTGGTCCGGTTCGCGGGCGCGCGCACGGGCAGCGTCACGGCCGACGCGAACGACTTCTGGGCGCTCGCTCGCCGCACCCGCCGGTCGCTCTCCCACCAGCGCACCCCGAACGCGCTCAAGGCCGGTTCCGCGGCTCTCGCGGGACAGCCCCCCGCGAGCGGTGGCGACGCCGAGGCGATGATGGCCGCGGCCACCGCGGCCGACATCCAGATCACCAACCTCGGGGTCGCCGACCGGGACGGGCAGGCCGCGGGCATGCTCTCCGCGCTGTGGGGCCCCGCGCAGATCACCCAGTTGAGGGGCGAGCACGTCCTCGGTGTCGTGACCGCCGGCGGGCGGCTGCGGATGACGGAACTGACCCACGACCCCGTCGCCGGACTCGTTCCGGAGATGGGAGCCGTCCTGGCCGAGGCCTGCGCCGAGTGACTCCGAGGACGGGGGAACACCCCTCCTGACCCGTGGGGCTCGCGAGGTGTCCCGCAGGGGCGGCATCCACCGTTCGGTGGATGCCGCGGGTCGGCCGGATCCGCGGGGGATCGGAGCCGGACGGGCGATCCGCCCCGGGCCCCGGACGGCCAGGCTTACGGGTATGGCGATCATTGAGGTCACGGACCTCAGCAAGCGGTACGACGACCGGGTGGTCCTGGACCGGGTCTCCTTCTCCGTGGAGGAGGGCGAGGTGTTCGGGATCCTCGGTCCCAACGGGGCGGGCAAGACCACCGCCGTCGAGTGTGTGGAGGGGCTGCGGCGTCCCGACTCCGGGTCGGTGCGGGTACTCGGCTTCGACCCGCTCCGGCAGGGGCCGGAGCTTCGGGAGCACGTGGGCGTCCAGCTCCAGCACACGCAGCTCCCCGAGAACATCAAGGTGTGGGAGGCGCTCGACCTCTACGCCTCGTTCTACGCCGAGCCCCGCGACTGGCGGGAGCTGCTGGAGCGGTGGGGCCTCGCGGACAAGCGGAACGCGCGGTTCGCCAAGCTGTCCGGCGGGCAGAAGCAGCGCCTGTTCATCGCCCTGGCCCTGGTCGGGGACCCGAAGGTCGCGTTCCTGGACGAGCTCACCACCGGACTCGACCCCCAGGCACGCCGGGCCACCTGGGAACTGGTCGGGCGGGTCCGCGCCGAGGGCGTGACCGTGGTCCTGGTCAGCCACTTCATGGACGAGGTCGAGGAGCTGTGCGACCGGGTCGCGGTTCTCGACCGGGGCGTCGTCGTCGCCCTCGACAGCCCCGGGGGCCTGATCGACGGTGTCGACGCCGAGTACCGGATGAGCTTCCGGCTCATGGACGGGGACGCCCCCGACCCGGGCGGCCTGCTGGGGAACCTCGACGGGGTGGCCTCGGTGTCCCGCACCGGTGACCTGGTCGTCGTGGCCGGGCGCGGCGACTTCGCCACCGCTGTCACCGCCTCCCTGGCCCGGGAGCACGTGCTCGTCGGCGACCTGCGCATCGACAGGCGCACCCTGGACGACGCCTTCATCGCCCTGACCGGCCGCTCCCTCCAGGTCTGACCGCCCCGGACCGGGACCTGTCCCGAACGGCCCGGCCCGCCCCCACGAACGGAAGAACCTCCGTGAAGATCCTCGCCAAGCTCACCACCGTCGAGACCAAGCTGCTCGTCCGCGAGCCCGGAGCCGTGTTCTCCCTGCTCATCCCCCTCTTCATCCTCCTCGTCTTCGGCGGCGGGATCACGGAGGGCGACACCGTCATCCTGCCGACAGCGGTGACGCTGGCCATCGGCATGGTGGGCCTCTACCTGCTCCCCACCACCCTGGCCACCTACCGGGAGAGGGGCGTCCTGCGCAGGCTCTCGGTGACCCCGGTCCGCCCCGGCAGCCTGCTCACCGTCCAGCTCCTGCTCCAGCTGGTCCTCACCGTGCTCGCGGTCTCCCTGCTGCTCGTCGCGGGGATCGGTTTCCTCGGTGCCCGCGCGCCCGGGCCCCTGGGGTTCCTGACCGTCTTCGTGCTCGGCACGGCCGCGATGTTCTCCGTGGGCCTGCTCATCGCCGCGCTCGCCCCCAACGGGCGGTCCGCCAACGGCTTCGGTGTGCTGCTCTTCTTCCCGCTCGCCTACCTGGGAGGACTCATGCAGCCCGTCGAGTACATGCCCGATATCCTGGCGACCGCCGGCGGGTACACGCCGATGGGTGCCCTGCGGCAGAGCCTCCACGATGTCTGGAACGGCGGAGCCCCCGCCCCGCTGCCCCTGGTCACCATGGCCGTGTACGCCGCGGTGATCAGCCTCGTCGCGGCCAGGTCCTTCCGCTGGGAGTGAGCATGGAGACGGTGTCGGAACGCGACCTCGACCTGCGGGAGGAGCGGCTGCTCCGCCTCACGGGCTTCGTGCCCTACGTCCTCCTGGCGGCCTCCACCGTCCTGACCCTGGTCACCCGCGACCTTCCGCGGGCGGGGCTCCTGGAGACGCTCGGCCTCGTGGCCCTCACGGCGGCCCTCATGTGGACGATGACCCGCCTGATCCCCGACCGGGCCTCCCGCCCGGTGCTGACGGCCGCCTTCGTCGCCGCCCTGGTCGTGATGATCGCGGTGCTCAGCACCCGCAGTGTCTGGTTCGCGGGCTTCTTCGGCTTCGCCGGCTACGTGTACTCCTGGCAGTTCCTCCGGGGACGGTGGAGGTTCGTGGGGGTGGCCGCCACCGCTGCCGCCACCATCACCGCCTACATGGGCGGGCTCCCCGAGCCCACCCCCTCCTCGGTCCTCCTGTACCTGGTCTTCGTCGCCTCCATCGTCGTCCTGGTCGCCGCGTTCAGCCACCTCGGAGAGGTCACCGCGCAGCGCGGTGACGAGTACAAGCGGATGGTGGAGCGGTTGCGGGAGACCATCCGGGAGAACGAGGGCCTCCACGCCCAGCTTCTGGTCCAGGCCCGCGAGGCCGGGGTACACGACGAACGCGAACGCCTCGCCCGGGAGATCCACGACACCCTCGCCCAGGGGTTCGTCGGCATCATCACCCAGCTCCAGGCGGCCGAACGGGCCGGGGGAGGGGCCGGGAGCACCACGGAGGGCGCCACGGCCTCCGGGACCGGCGCCGAGTGGCGGCTCCGGGTCGCCAACGCCACCCGTCTGGCCAGGGAGAACCTGGCGGAGGCTCGCCGGTCCGTGCACGCCCTGGGCCCGGCACCCCTGGAGGCCGCTCCGCTGCCCGACGCCCTGGCCGACCTCACGGCCGAGTGGTCCCGGCTCAACGGGGTACGCGCCGACTTCACCGCGACCGGCCCGGTCCGGCCCCTGCACGGGGAGGTCGAGGCCGCCCTGCTCCGCACCGTCCAGGAGTCCCTGGCCAACGTGGCCAGGCACGCCGGGGCCACCCGGGTCGGGGTGACCCTGTCGTACATGGAGGATGTGGTCGTCCTGGACGTGCGCGACGACGGTGTGGGCTTCGAACCGCCCCCGGGCCCCGCGTCGGCCCCGGAGCCGGCACAGGTCCGCGAGCCGGGACGCGCACCCGGTGACGACGGTGCGAACGGCGGGTTCGGCCTGACGTCGATGCGGCAGCGGGTGGCCCGCCTGGCGGGCACCCTGGAGATCGAGTCCGAACCCGGTGCCGGGACGGCGGTCTCCGCCGCCGTTCCGGCCGTTCCGAGGGAGCCCCCCGGTGAGTGAAGCACCCGTCCGCGTTCTGATCGCCGACGACCACCCCGTCGTCCGGGACGGCATCCGGGGCATGCTCGCCGGAGCCCCGGGGTTCGAGGTCGTCGGGGAGGCCGGTGACGGCGCTCGTGCGGTCGAGCTCGCGCGGTCCCTGGAGCCCGACGTCGTCCTCATGGACCTGCGGATGCCGGGGGCGGGGGGCGTGGACGCCATCCGCGAGCTGGCCCGTCTGGGGATCCCGGCCCGCGTCCTGGTCCTGACCACCTACGCGACCGACGGTGATGTCGGTCCCGCCATCGAGGCCGGGGCCACCGGGTACCTCCTCAAGGACGTCCTTCCCGAGGAGCTGGCGCGCGCCGTCCGCGCGGCCGCCCGCGGCGAGACCGTGCTCTCCCCCCTGGTGGCGACCCGGTTGGTCGGCAGGGTCCGGGCCCCCGCCGTGCCCCTGAGCGACCGGGAAACGGAGATTCTGCGGCTGATCGCCGGCGGCTCCACCAACCGGGATGCGGCAGCCCGCCTGTTCATCAGTGAGGCCACGGTCAAGACTCACGTCCTGCACATCTACGGCAAGCTCGGCGTCAACGACCGGGCCGCCGCCGTCGCGGCGGGTTTCCGGCGGGGCCTGCTGGACCTGGGCGAGGGGTGAACCCGGTGGTGCCGGGGGCCTCGCGGTCCGGGCACCGGCACCTGGGGCAACGGCGCCGGTCCCGGCCCCCGGCACGGGAGAACCCCGGGTCCGAACGGTCGGTAACACGCTCTGGACCGGGGCAGGGTCATCGGCCCGACCGGGAGGAGAGCCGTGGCGAGAGCATGCGTCCGACCGCGCGCAGCAGGGCCCGGAACTCGGCCCCGTTCGGGCGGACGCCCAGGCCGGCGTACATGAGCGCGTTCCCGTACTCGGCCATGAGAACGATCCGGCCGTTCTCGATGTCGAACCGTGTCACATAGGTGTTGCGGTAGGGCCTGCCCGTGCGCGCGACGACCATGTCGCCGACGCCGTGGAAGAAGATCTCGCCGCTGTCGGGTGAGACGCTCCACGCGTGGTCGCGCCAGAGCAGCGGGGTGAACTTGTCGAACAGGGCGCCCGTGTAGGCGAGAACCTCGCTCCTGCCCTTCACGTCTGCGACGCAGAAGCCCCGCCTGCGACCCGCGATGATGTCCGCGACGCCGTCGGGGGCCGTGGCACCTCGGGCGTGCATGAACAACTGTCGTGCGTCGTCGGACAGGGTCCGGGCCACGGCTTCGATGTCCTTGGCCTCGACGGCGCGGATGAACTCCTGGGCGACGTCGAGCCCGGTGCGGGTGGTGGGTGCCGGTTCCTGGTCATTCATGAGGTTTTCCGTTCGTTGCGTTCTGTGTGTGCAGATCCGGTTCATGCGTCCCACGACAGCAAGGGCTCACCGAATGACCCGGGGAGCCCGAAGGACCCGAAGCGGGGCGTCCACCAACGCGTGAACCCGGACTCGTAGGCGAGGAGCCGCTCGGAGAAGGTGGCCAGGTCGACGCCTTCGTCGAATTCGAGGTAGACGATGAACTCCGCACCGCCGTCGTCATCGGGCTGGAGCCACATCCGTTCCCGGTGGTAACCGACCTCCCGGGCTCTGGTGCCGAGGCCGGAGAGGTGGTCCCTGTTCAGGGCAGCGAGGAGGTCCCGGAACTCCTGGACGCGGTTCTCGGGGATCGGGAAGGTCCACGCCGTACTGGTCATGCCGTCTCCTTGGCACTGAGCGATCCGCCGCGCGTTCCGGGCGGTCCCGACGAACCGGGTGCGTCTTCGATGATCCGGGACGCCGTGCGGGGGAGGAAGGCCGCGTCGAGGCTGGTACTGGCAAGGCCACGCTGCACCCGCTGATGCGGGTTGGGACGGCGGGGACAATGAGTGGTATGTCGAGCAGCGATCGGACCGAGTTCGGGGAGTACCTGAGGCGGCGCAGGGCCACGATGCGTCCTCCACACCCGCGGGGCGGAGTGCGGGCGTCCCGCCGGCGGGTTCCGGGGCTCCGCCGCCAGGAGGTCTCCGATATCGCGGGTATCTCGGTGGAGTACTACACACGCCTCGAACAGGGCAGAGCGCCCCGCCCCTCGCGCGAGATCCTCACCTCGCTGGCACAGGCGTTCGGGCTCTCGGGCGCCGAACGCGATCACCTCTTCCGGCTGGGTGGTGAGTCCCCGCCGGAACCGGCCTCTCCCGCCTCTGTCATCCGGCCCGGGTTGCTGCGTCTGCTGCGGGGCCTGGACGACACGATGCCGGTCACCGTGCATGACGGGCGGCTCGACCTCCTCGCGCGCAACAAGGCAGCGGAGGAGTTGCTCGGGACCTTCACGGGCGACGGTCCGTTCGAGCGCAACATCGCCCACCAGGCCTTCACGACCGACGCGCTGCCACACCTGCTCGGAGGCGACGGTTCGGAGCGGTTCCTACGGGTCGCGGCGGCTGAACTCCGTATCGCGCTCAGCCGGTACCCCGACGACGCCTACCTCCGCTCCTTGCTCGCCGAGCTCGCCGCGACCAGCCAGAGCTTCCGCGACCACTGGGAGGAGGGGGAGGTCAGTGCTTCGAGATCCGCGATCAAACAGATGCACCATCCGACCCACGGATGGGCCCGCTTCGAGATCGAGGTGCTCCACGACCCTGAGCGGGACCACTGGATCATGCTCTACACGCCCCATGACGACGAGTAGTCCTCCGCGCCGGACAGGAGATCCGGCTACGGCGCGGTGCGAGGTGCTCATCCCCGGCAGGGCCGCGATGTCCTCCGGGTGGAGCCGAAGAGCGCACACGGAGCATCTGCGAGGTCCCGGGCACGCGAAAACCCCAGGTCGGGAGCGGTCGGTAAGACGCTCTGACCTGGGGTTCTCCCTGGTGGGGCCCCAGGGGATCGAACCCTGAACCCACGGATTAAAAGTCCACGGGAGATCCGCTGTACTGCCCCATATGCACGACTTCGTTCCTATCTGCCCGGGCGGCATCGTGCTACCGGAGACCACGCAGGACTACCCCGTGTTGTGGGATCACGGAGCTGCGGAGCACTAACGGAGGAATTCCGGCCGTCAGCGAAGGTGCGGATTCCAGTCCGCTGGCGACTCGAGGTGGTCTCCATCACACCCGGCACGAAACGCTCCAAGCCGCCATCCGCGAGGCCCGTGCCACGCCGAGGTTCTGGCGTTCCGCCCAACAGGGAACGGGTTCCGCAGGGAATCACAACCTGTCGGTGGCGTCCATGGCTAGGCCGTCCACAAGGTCTTCGGGGTCCGGGCGCTTGATCCAGAAGCCCTCCGAGGTCCCGAAGTACGTACCCTCTCCGTTCTCAGTTTCGGCCTCGAGCATCGTCTCTACCTCTTCCAGGGCCGCGGCCAGGCGTGGTGCGTTCTGGTCGTAGATCTCGGGGTGAGGGTGACCCGAGAAGTTGTACCAGGACCAGATGTCGTGGTGAACACTGATTTCCACCTGGATCTCATTGGGATCGGGAGAGACCATCAGGTTGACGAGTTGAAGTTCCTGGTGCCTTTTGCCGCTCGCGTCGATCCATGCGCCAGTGCTCACCGTTTCGATATGAGCGGCATGTGCTTTGGGGAATCCAGAAGGTCGGCCCTGCTGCACGAATGTCGCATATCGGGGATCGGCGAAAGGAATACCTGGTGCCGCCTTGGTCCAGATTCCAATTTTGCCCTTCCCATACTCACTCCAGCAGATCTCTATGACATCTGACTTGAGAAGATCGTGTTTTTCCAGGACACTCGCTACCCTGGCGACGACAACGAGGCTGTCACTGATGTCGGGGTTCTCGGGCGCCTCGACGTACCACAGCCACGAACCGACTTCACTGGGCGCCCGCAGGAGGTTTGACATCATTTCTCCCTAGTTAGTCGGGTAGAGGGGGGTGCCGGGAGGGAAGTCGAGAGTTCCGTCCTGGAAGTGGATATGGAAGGAGATGTTCTCCGCCTTGGCCGAATCGTGGAGGGCTTTCAGGTCCCTGTCCAAGAGTGCGCTCATCTCAAAATTGGCCTCAATGATTCCACCCCGATGGGTTGCCTCGGTCGTCATTGGGAATTGTTTCTTGATCTTCTTGAGTGCGCTCTTGATCCCTTCCGGGTTTTCGACCACCTTCGCCTGGTACCCGTACTCAATCCTGCCGTCTTCCCCTCTTACGGCCACGTCAAGGTCTTCCTTGGTAATCTGGTTCTTTCCGGGGAAAGCAACCCTGTCCGGCGGGAATCCAGAATCCAACAGGTCTGTGGCGATTCTCATTTCCTGGTTCCTCGCTGGGAGGTCGTTCCTGTTTTTGAGGGAGGCAATTATGTCACTGAATCCCTCAACGTTGGTCAGGCGCCCCTGCAGAATCATATCGGCGGTTTGCGCACCGACGGTGGACCTCTTGTTCTCTAGGGAGTTGAAGAGGCTCGCGTAGTCTCTATCGTCGAAGCTGAGCTGCCGGAAACCAGGTACCTGCTGGATCGTGTCCCGGAGTTCGGGCCGGAGCTCGGGGGACATTGGTCCGCTGTGGTCTGGCTTCTGGTTGTCTGGGTTCGTAGGCTCAGGGCGCTCCGGGACGGGGTCGTCGCTGCCATCGCGGTCGTTGGCGGCGCTGTCACCATCATCGCCACCAGTCCCAGGGCGGTCCCTGGGGGGCTGGTCACCGCCGCCCTCGCCGCCACCGGGAGCGGGTTCCGGATGCTCCGGCTCCTCACGCGGCCCGCCCCGGCCTTCCTGGTCGTCGTCACCACGCTGGGGACGATCATTGCCCTGACCGTTGGACTCGTCATTGTTGCGGCCCGTGGGACGGTGCTCTGGGCGTTCCTCAGCTCGTGGCGGGTCGGTGTCGCCACTCTGAGCTTCGGTGTCCGGGTGCGTGGTTGGAGCGGGGACATCGGCTTCCTGGCCGGATCTCCTCGGCGCGTCCGCGTCCGCGTCACGTGGGTGGGGTGCGAGCTGGTCGTCCTCGCCGGGTTGGCGCGGGGTGTCCTCGTTGCGGGGACGGTTGGGTAGTGTGCCGTCGCCCTGGGGGGTGGGGCTGTCGCCGCGCTGCGGCGCGGTCGGGGTTTGGGGGGTCCGATCGCCGCCGTCACCAGGCTCGGGGCTGTGCGGGATGGGCGAAGGCGTGTTCGGCTGAGGGGTGGGTGTGGGGGTGTTGCCGTACTGGTCGGGGTCCAGAAGTGACTCCCGCAGCACGGTGAGGTCGAGCTCGAAGCGCTCGCCGACCGGGGTGTTGCCCTCCTCCAGGTCTCGGGGCAACGGGCTGCTCGGACCCGCCGGGGGCCGCCCGCCCTGCGTGGAGGTCTGGTCTGCGCTTTCGGAGTAGGAACCATCCCGCGACGTGGGAACGCTGGCATCGCCGCCTGGGCCTAGCGTCAGCACGGTCTTGACCAGCTTGATCGGGAGCCCACCGGTCCACAACGCGGTGTTGATGACGGTCGTGGTGTTGGAGTACCCCGGGCCCTCGTCCCGCGTGGACCAGGCGGTGTGCCCCTCCACCGCTTCGTCCCAGCTGACGCCGATGTTGGTCTTCCACCGGTCCCACCTGGAACCTTCACCGCCCTGCCCCCCGCTGTCGGAGGAGAACAGCCACCCCTGGTCGTCATGGACGCCGACAAAGGTGGCCGCGTCCATCCACCCCTCGCTGACCGTGCTCTTGATGTTGTTCCAGCGGCCCGGCAGGCCGTACTGCCACCCGTGGTCGGGGTGCCACGTACCGCCCAGCGCCGCCAGCCCCACCACTGAGCCCCACAGCGTGTCGACCACGATGGTGTCCCAGGCGGCCTGGCCGGTGCTGTTGCCCCAGGTCGCCATGGAGGGGTGGAACTCGCTGCCCACCCACGCCGTGAAGTCGTTGGCCGGGCCATAGAAGTCGTCGAAACCGATAGGTTCGCGCTCGCCGGCGTCGGTGGGCAACCCGTACACCCGCACGTCGTCCCCGCCGGCCTGGTCGGGAGAGGCGTAGGCGGGGCCGCCGGACAGGGCGGAGATCGTGGTGGCGCACGCGTTCTCGGCCTCGTTGAACGCGGACCAGGCCGCGTTGACCCCGTCCTTGAGGCGGATGTTCTCGAGGATGGCCCAGTCGTCGGTTTCGTCGTCCTTGGTCAGCCACCACACCTTCTTGTGGTGGTGCTCGTTCCAAAAACCCTGCGCCTCGATTTTGAGGGTGTTGAGCGAGCTCTGTGCCGTCTTGGCCGCCTCGGCCAGGTCCTCCAACGCGCCGGCGACGGCGACCAGATCGCTCTCGATGTCCTCACCGCGGGTCACGACCGGGTTCATCGCGGCGAAGAGGGTCTCGCTCTCCGGCGCAACGTAGTGGGCCTGCAGGCCGTTCCAGGCCGATTGCATGTCCTGGGCCCCGCCGGAGAGCTCCTCCCCTCCGGTGCGCAGGGTCTCGGCAGCGAAGTTCAACGACCAGATGTCGGTCAGGGGGTAGGGGATGGCCTCGGGGTCGATGAGGATCCACGGGTTGGGGTCGACGCCCTCCTGGGCCTGGGTGGGCTCGAAGGTCACCGGGAGACTCCTGGAGGAAGCTGAGCATCGGATCCGAGGTCGAGGTTGGTGCCGGTGCCCGCCTGGCTCTGGGCAGTGGCCGCCATGTCCTGCTGTCCTTGGTCGTAGGCCAAGGTGGCGTCGTTGGCGCCTTGGAGGCAGGACAGGCTGCGGGTGAACATGGCGTTGGTCTCGCTGGTGAAGTGGCTCAGGAAATCACCCAGGGCCGACTCCACCGGAGGGCTCTTGGCGTTAGTCAGGGCCATGTCGATCCCGTCCGCGGTGGTGTCGATGGTCGAGGAGAACCCGTCACCGTCGATGCCGAGCTGGGTGCTGAAGTCGGTCAGGGTCAGCGCGACTCCGTGGACGTCGATATCCCACGCACTCATCGCTCACCCCTGTGCGTGGGGGCGGCGAACCGGTGCGGGTGGAACTCACGCCCGGAATCGCTCTCCGAGGCTGGAGGCACGACGGCGGGCTGGGTCATGCTCTGCTCGGCCACGCGGGCTCTGAGCAGGTCCAGCGAGGCACGCACACCCTCGACCGTCCCGGCCATGCGTTCCCTGACGGGCTTGAGGAGGCTCTCATCCCGGTCCTGGGCAGACAGGGGCGCGGTCTGCTCCTGCTCGGGCTCGCCTGCGAGTGCGGGGTAGGGGAGTTCGTCGGTGGTGGCGCTTTCCTCTGGGGGCTCTACCAGCTCGAACTTCATCCGACCCCGGCCTTTCTTCTTTTCGTTGGTTCTGCACCTGACTGAGGGGAGATTCCAGTAGCAGTATGCCTACATATGGTGACTTTTTCTGATAGCACCATTTCCACACGAGGGCTGGCCGCACGGCAGGCAGAGGCGCGCTGGCCAGTGCGAACAACCACTCACCGGCAGACCGCACGAACTAAAAGTGACATGCCTCACTTCCGATGATTCATCCGGGGAAAGTGAGTACCTCGAAAGTGTCTTCGGGTTCTTCCCTTTGCTGCACGGTCCACCACGCACGGGCGGAAAAGGTCGTCACTGGCCTTGATCTTCAGGACGTGTCGGAACCTGAGAGGCAAGCTCGGGAGGTGGCAGCGGTCCGCCTCAGCTCCGACCAGCGGAGGCCAGATAACTCGTCTGCCGCTGCACCAACCCCAGACTCTTCAAGGGTGAGGCGGCGCTGCCCAGCACCGGGTACCAGACCGCCTGAGCCTCTCCCTGACCGAGGAGCGTGCCCTTGATCGGCCCTGCCTGCGCCCGGCTGATCCCGATCGTCTGGAGGCGCTCGGGTCCGATCGCGATCCCGACCGGGACGGCCGGTCCCGCCCACACCGGACCGTAGGTGACATCGCTACGGCCCGGGGTGCGGCGCACCCGTAGCCCGTCCATCAGCCCTTCGGCGGCGAGGGCCTCGACCACCGTCGGGAGTGATTCGAAGGGCACGGTGTGCTCGTCTCCGAAGCCGATCACCACCGACACTCTCTCCAGCACCCCTTCGGTGCGCCAGGTCAGGCGCATCTGACCGGAGAACGGGTGGCCCACACCCAAAGGCCCGGCGACGTAGCAGATGGACGGCTTGGGTGCGCGCTGGCGGGCGAACGCGCTCAACTCTTCGGGGTCCCACATCCGCAGCACCGGTTCGTGCGGGCCCCACCCGGCGGGCTCAGGCCCGGCCAGGTGCTCGGCCAGAACCTCCACCACACGCCCCAGACGCGGGGTGTGTGGGTCGTGGTGCAGCACGGACACCTCCACCACGAGCTGCGTCCCCGCGCTCTCGGCGAAGTTCGCCAAAAACCCCGCCACCGGCTGGGCGCCCGGTTCCTTCGCCGCCCAGTCCAGTCCAGCCGGTTCCTTGTCCGCGCAGAACCCGTAGGTGTCGTCCCAGTGCACCGCCAACCCGGTGAGACCGTCGTAGTGGCCGCCGTCTTCACCGCGCACCACCCATCGGCCCAGCGGCCCGGCCAGGAAGGTGCGCGCCCCATAGGTCAGGCGCGCGGTGGGCGGGGTGAGCACCTGAAGCGCTTTCTGACCGGCGTGGGTGGCCACCGCGTCGCTGAGCCAGGACGAGAAACCCACCACCGCCCGGTCCTGGGCGACCAGCAGCGCCCGGGTCGCGGTGCGCTCCACGGCGGGGTGTTCGGGCTCGCGCCACAGGCCGAAGTCGGCTTCGCCAGAGGTCCACACCGCACCCCCCAAACGCAGAGCGAGCCCGTCAGAGAACCGGTGCGCCACCTGTCGGCCAGCCTGGTCGGGGCGGGCACGTGTCTCCACCCACCAACAGGAGTCGGGGAGCCCTGCGGCGACCTCCGGTCCCAGCAACCGGTCGACCTCACCCCGGCACTCCACCTGCTGTCCGGGTTCGAGGGTGGCCAACAGATGGCCGTCCTGGTCCCGGATCTGCAGCACGCTGGTGTCCTTGTGCTGGTGCAGGCGCAACTCCGGATCGACGTCTTGCAGGGCGCGGGCGATCGCCTGATCGTCGGGCTTGTGGGCGACCAGGGCCACCACGTCATAGCTCAACGGTTCTCCCGACTGCGATGGGGCGCGAGGGGCTGGTGCCGCTCCGTCCAACCCCGGAACGGGTCACCATTGGTAGGGGAGCATAGCCAGTGCGTCATTTCCGGAAGTGCCTCGGGTGACCGGGCCTGGGGCTCTCGCAGGTCGAGGCCGAGCCTGCGAGGTCTGGCGCACGGTTGCTCAGCACGACCCAGCAGTAGGTATGCCCAGGCCACACGGGCATGTGTGGGGTGGAGGTGGCGGCGATGATGTCGGGTAACGGGACGTCGGTGTACAAGCGGTGCGGGTGCCGGGACGAACAGAGGAAGCCGCTGGGGCGTACCTGTCCGCGCCTCAAGGTCCGTGGGCACGGGGCCTGGTACTTCTCGTGGACCTGCCGCGTCGCGAGGGGGTTCGGCGGCGGGTACGTCGTGGCGGGTTCGCTTCGCGGGATGCGGCCAGCGCTGCTGCGTACCGGCTGGTGAATCCGCGAGCCGAGCAGCGTACTTCGTCGCCACTCCCAGTGGGGCAATGGCTGGACTACTGGCTGGGCTCCTGCACGGGCATCCGTCCGTTGACGGTACGCAGCTACGAAGCCCACATCCGCCTGCACCTGCGCCCCTACCTCGGCCATGTCCTCCTGGCTGAGCTGAGTCGCTCCCAGGTGCACGACGCGTTCACGTTGATCTCTCGGCACGCCTGCGCGATGGGGGAGAGGTTGTCGCCCGCGAGCCTGACACAGAGGGAGCTTCCCCCAGGGCGGTGACGTACTCGCCGTTGCGGCGCATCTGGTCCACGTAAACCTGGGCGGCGCAGACTGGGCGGGGGTGTTTTCTCGGCGAGGTCGTAGATGGTGAACTTCAGCTGTCGGTCGCTGCTGTTCTCGTAGCTGTCGTAGAAGAGCCTGCCGATCTCGAAGGGCTGTGGGGTCTGGCGGTTGTAGCCCACGATGGTCGGGATCGTGTTCTCCCAGCACCAGTACGACTCCTTCAGATCCGCGCGCAACGGGCCGATCCCAGCGGTGTTTCCGCTCAGCCAGATCACAGGAGTCCCAGATAGAGGGTTCCTTGCGTGGTTTCGTGAACGTGCTTGGTGTCAGGCGGTTCGGATGTCCTGCCATGTGAAGGTTGACGCGAAGTCGAACCCGGGTGTCGTCGCAGGCAGGCAACGTCGTCCATCGCTCACGACAGCTCTGCCAGTAGAACCTCGCCCGCTCGCTGCGCGTGCCTGGTCTGGTCCGTTTCCTGGTTGCGGCGCCTGGCACCGAGGGCCCTGTTCGCGCAGACCCAGAGCTGACTTAGCTTGCCGTCACGGCAGGCGAGGTCGGGGGCCAGCCGCTCTGTGATCTCCTCTGCGAAGCCGGGGACCCGGAACGCCGACTCCCACAGCTTCGCCGCGTCCAGACCTCGGGGCATCAGCCCCCAGTTGTCCCAGTCCAGAAGGAACAGACAGGGCGCGGTGAGGTTGGCCCAGTGCAGATCCCCGTGGCCGATCACCCAGTGGGAGACAGTTGTGTCGGGTGATGTGCCGAATGCTTCGCGGACGGAGCGGTCGATGTCCTCCTGGACGAGGGAGACACGATCGGTGTCCGTAATGGCCAGATGCTCCAGAGCGGTGGATAGCTCCTCCCACCACTGGTCGCTCAGCTCGGGTGCCTTGTCCAGGGTGTATGCGGTGGAGACCACGGGTTCGGAAACGAGCGTCATCTCCTCAGCGCGGCAGATGAGGCCGACGTTCATCCAGTGCACCGTCTGGATGAACGACGGCTTGGGCACGCCATGCACGGCCATCGACGCCTCCAACCCGCTGAACTCGCGGGCGAAGCCCCTTGATGGCGGGCGCCAGCTGATCCGCACCCAGGTCCCGCGCGTTGTCGGCGCCCCCACCGACGGGCGCGATCCACGCACCACCAAGCGGTCCTCAACGAGACGAACGCCAAGTCTGTCTGCCGCCTCCTCAAGCAGTCTCGGCGGTCTCACCTGGTCTTGGAAGTGAAAGGTCGTTGGAGCGGCGTGTTCGGGGGTGGGGGCGCTCAACCGGTCACCTTTCGAGGCGTTCCCGAAGATCGGCGCCGGCCTGTGCCAAGGGGACGCGGCTCTGGTCGCCCGAGACCATGTCGCGGACGGTGACCTCGCCGGACTCCTGTTCTTCGGAACCGAAGATCACCGTGAACCGCGCGTTCTGCGCGTTCGCCCACTGCAACTGCTTGCCGAGCTTGCCGGAGGACCCCAGGTAGGTGCCCACCCGCAGCCCCTGCGCGCGCAGCTCGCTCGCCAGCTCCATCAGCTCGGCCTGGCCGCCCAGCACCGTGATCGCCACGTCGAGGCCCGCTGCGGGAGCGTCGCTGGTGTCCTGAAGGGCCAGGATGCGCTCGATGCCGATGGAACCGCCGCAGGCAGGCATGTCCGGGCCGCCGAGCGAGGCGACCAGGCCGTCGTAGCGCCCGCCCGCCGCGATCGACCCGGGGAAGCCCTCGGCCTCGACCTCGTAGATCGCACCGGTGTAGTAGTCCAGGCCGCGCACCATGCGCGGGGCGAACACGGCCCGGTCGCCCAGACTCGCAGTCAGCTCCAGCAGGCTGTCGATCTGGGCGAGGCCGCGCTGGCCGCGCTCGTTGGTGGCGAGCTTGGACCGGATCAGGTCCTGGTCGTCGGAGGCGACGTCCTCGGCCAGGCGCTCGGCACCCGTCACGTCCAGCCCGCGCTCATCGACCAGCTCCTTGGCCACGGCACTGGCACCCACTTTGTCGAGCTTGTCCAGCGTCGCCAGGACCCCGTCACCGTTCTCCTCGGCGACGCCGTAGACCTCCAGCAGGCCGCGGAGAGCTTCACGACTGTTGACGAGGAAGCGGAACCGGTTCACCCCCAAGGCGTCCAGGCTCTCGGCCAGGGCCAGGACGACCTCGGCGTCAGCCAGCGGGGAGGACGAACCCACCGTGTCGATGTCGCACTGCACGAACTCCCGGAACCGGCCCTCCTGGGGGCGGTCGGCCCGCCACACCGGGCCGATGGCGTAGCGCTTGTAGGGGTTGGGCAGCTTCGCCCCGTGGGTGCCGATGACCCGGGCCAGGGGAACCGTGTGGTCGTAGCGCAGGGCCAGGTCGGGCTTGCCGGAGGCCTCGTGCACCCCGCGACGCAGGATCTTGAACAGGAGCTGGGAGGCCTCTTCGCCGTACTTTCCGGTCAGCACCTCCAGCCGCTCGAACGCGGGAGTCTCCAGCGGATCGAACCCGTAGCGCTCGAAGATGTCGCTGACGGTGGCGAACGCCGCCCTGCGGCGGCGCAGGTCGTCGGCGAGGAAGTCCCTCGTTCCGGAGGGAGCTGCTGACTTGGCCATGTGAACGCTACTCCTGCTGTGACTTCAGGGTTCCCGGGACGGCGTCAGACTACTGTGGGTCAGGCTCGCTGACCGACCAGTCAGGGAAGTGCCGGGCTAGGAGCGAGACCAGTGAGTCGCGGTCCTCGGGGCTGCCGTGACCGGTGTGCAGCAGCGGTGTTCCGTCAACGGTTTCCAACTCCTCCCAGCCGTTGAGCGAGTCCATGAGCGTGCGAACCCCCGTCATCAGTGACAGGGACATCTGCGGCACGATCGCGTCCAGGGCGTGTGCCTGGTAGTAGATCGAGGAGCGCCGGGGTGCGGTGGAGTCGATGCGTTCGGCGTAGTTGACCTCGCTCACCTGCGGGTAGCACGAGTCCAGCAGCACCTTGGGCACGTCCCACACCGGCATGAAGCAGTCCACCTCTCCGGTCCGGCGCTTGGGGTAGGGGAGCGGGCGGCGCCCGTTCATCAGGCAGAACAGCAGTTCGGCCATGACGTCCTCGCGGTTGTAGCCCATCAGGAGGTTGGAGCCGCCGATCTCCTTGTTGAGGGCGCGGCCCACGAGGTTGAGCAGCCAGGTACCGAAGAAGTGTGAGGAGTCCGGCCCGTAGGTGGACCTGATCTCGGTCCACAGGGCCTGGGGTGTGGTGCTCATCTCCAGCAGGGCCGCGATGTCCTCCGGGTAGAGGACGCGGTGGCCGAACCCGTTGCCCTCACAGAGCTCTCGCGCCCTGTCGGCGGCGGTCCCCCTCCAGAGGGGGTCAAGGACCACGGTGAAGCACAGCACCTGGTCGGCTGGCAGATCTCGCGCCGTGGCGTAGCGGCGCAGTCCTTGGACGATGCTGCTGGAGTCGCCACCGCCGGAGATCCCGGCGACCAGCGGAAGCTCCACGCGGTGTTCGTGGAGGAAGTCCGCGATCTTGTCGAAGACCATCTCGCGGAGCTGTTCGTCGTCCACGAGATGGACGCCGTGGAGGGAGTCCTTCTCCGCGTACTTCAGGTCGTACATGGCCGCGACCGGACGGTCCGTGTGCGCGTACGTGCTGAGGGCGGGCGGAACCAGTTCAGCGTCGGTGTTGCGCATGCACTGCAGGATGACGTTGCTCGTCTCCGGGATCTCCTCCAGCGTGTGAGAGATGGGAACGGGCCGCAGGCTCCCGTCGCCGGGTACTTCGTAGGCCTGGAACATGGACGGCGGAAAGCGGTTCGCGCGCAGCAGATCGGCGAACGACAGTGCGTCCTTCTGCGCCAGGGGCCTCGCCCCGTTGGCGAAGAGCAGTGTGACCCGTTCCCAGTTACTCACTCATGGCTCCTTCGTACTCTCAGGCGGACGGACTCGTCGGTCTAGAAGTGAGCGGTCAGGGCGGAGCAGGCCAGGGTCTCCTCCACCCGGGGCGCGGTCATCCTGTCCATGCCGACCTGGGGCAGGGTGAGCGTCATGATCCTGCTGAGGTCGGCGGTGGTGAGCTGCATCGTGCGGTCAGTGGACGTCGTGAGGCTGGTCTTGTTGCTCATGTGCGCCTTTCCCGTGGGGTGGTCACCATCGCGATGATCGGAACCGGTCAACCGTCCAGCGGGGTTCGTGCTGCCAACGGCGACCGGAGTCAGAAGTGTCGCGCGGCCCGGGAGATCGACCTATGCGCAGACGCATAATTTCACCGTTCGATTTATGCGCTGTGTTCGAAATGCCCGGTTTGAACAGCACTGAGGAGCTCAGGATGTCGGGTGCGCATGCCTCGACTCGTCGCTGGTCCTACGCTGAACGCCGAGAGTGCGACGCACGACATGTCTGGAAAGAGCAGGAGAGCATGATTCGCTCAGTGGTGTTCGACGTCGGAGAGACCCTCATCGACGACACTCGGGAATGGGCGCGATGGGCCGATTGGCTCAACGTCCCCCTGCACACCTTCTCCGCCGTGCTGGGGGCTGTTACGGCTGAGGGGCGCAACAACGCGGAGACCTTCGACTACTTCCGTCCGGGCTTCGACCTGGCTGAGGAGCGCCAACGGCGTGAGGACGCGGGCCGCGGAGAGCTCATCGAGGAAGTGGACCTGTACTCCGACGTTCGGCCCGGACTACAGGCCCTGCGGGACGCCGGACTCTGGGTGGGGATCGCCGGAAACCAGACCGCCCGTGCCGGAGAGCTCCTCCAACAGTTGAACCTTCCGGTCGAGGCCATCGCCACGTCCGGGGAGTGGGGGGTGGCCAAACCCGACCCCGGTTTCTTCGACCGCGTCATCGCCATGGCGCCCGGGGAGCCGCAGGAGATCGTGTACGTGGGCGACCACCGTGACAACGACGTTCTTCCCGCCCGCGAAGCGGGCTTGCGGCCGGCGCTGATCCGTCGCGGCCCGTGGGGGTACCTGTGGGCGGATCAACCCCAGGTGCGCACTCACGCGGACTGGGTCATCGACTCGATCAAGGAACTGCCGGGCCTGCTCACCACAAAGGGCTGACCCCGGCCTGAGCGACGAAATTCCGAGCTTGGACCTGGGTCGGCCCGGACGACAGGAAGAGACCTGACAGCGCCCGCACGTGAGGGTTGAGCCGCGTGTGCTCCGGGGCCTTCTGCCACGCGGCCCGGAGGTTGGCCAGAGCCACCTCCTGGCGCCCCAGGAGGTGGTGGGCGCGGGCTACGTCGATGAAGTAGTGCGAAGCGCGCTCGGCGGGAAGTTCCCGGGGCGGAGTCCAACCCGCAGCCACGTGCAGCGCCTGGTCGGGGTCCTCACACTCCAGGGCCAGGGTGACCTGGTGGACGCGCACCGAAGCGCTACCGAAGGCGGTTCCGGTGTAGACCGCCTCCCGGGTGTGCTCAGCGGCGAGGCGCGCTTGCGCCAGGTGAGGCGCGGCCTGCCGGGGTTGGCGGTTCCGCGCGGCGAACACGGCGGCACGCATGTGCAGGGATCCGTAGGCCGCCCACGAGCGCGCGTCCGAGGGCACCAGATTCTCCGCTGCCCGTTCGAGCAGGCGGCGTCCTGCTTCGTGTTCGCCTGAGCAGAAGAAGGTCTCCCCGCGCACGTAGGTGGCGGCGGCCCGCGTCACCTCGTCTCCGGTCTGGTCGGCTGCCCACAGGAGCACTTGGATGGTACGGGCGGAGAGGTGGTGGAGGCCGAACTTGTCCGCGATCGCGTCAGCGGCCCGGTATGCCTGGACCAGCAGCCGGGCCGTGTGGGCACGGTCCTGCCCCTGGCTGCTCAAGAGGGCACGGCTCAGCTCAGGGAGAAGCTCGGGGAGACGTGCCATCAGGCAGCTGTAGTGGGAGTTCAGGCGGCAACGGATGATGCCACTGACCTCGCGCTGGAGCTGACCGAGAGTGCGCACCCGGCCGTCTTCGGGAAGGTCGTACCGGTTGACGAGGGATTCCAACAGCGCGACGCCGCGATCCCAGTCGACATCGCCGCTCCAGCCCGCTGAGGCTAGTTTCTCGGGCTCGGGTTCCGTGAGGACTCGGTGTGCGTCGTCGGGCGGGTGCTGGTCCAGAGCTCCGAGCCCTTGGAGGGCTTCGTGGATCTTGCGTCGGTCGCTGAGTCCCTTGCCTGCCTCAGCGCGGGTGATGGTGCTCTGGGCGACCCCGCACATCCTGGCCAGAGCTTCCTGGGACAGGTTCTTGACCCGTCGGCGCAGAAAACGGATCACCCGCTGGGCGTCGCGCTCCCGGACGGCGTCGACCATTTCCGGGTCCCGCCATACCCACGAGGGGATGCACTCACAGGAGCCGTGCAGGGCGCCGCGGTCTCGTCCGCAGTTTCCACAACGCATCGAGGGGTTCCTCCGTCACCTGGGGGTGTAACGAGATCACTCCACAGTAACCAGGGTTCCCTCTCCGCGTTCAGGTTCGTGCCAAAGCGGAAAGGTTCTCCTCGGAGCCTTCGCGCCTGTCAGGGAGGAGAAATCGAACAGCCCGCATAGTTCGAACATCGTGCTTATCCGAGTGCACATAGGTTCCTGACACATGCGCTCAGAGACTGCTGCGCATGTTGATCACAACACCGGAGCCGCCGCGTCTGATGAACACTGACTCGCCTGATCCTGAACACCACGGCCAGCTCCAGGACCTGTTGGATGGGCTGGTCCGCGACACCGCCACCTCCTACGGGGTGGTGTTCGGCACTCACGGCCTGCACCTGTTGCGGTCCGGGAATCTGGGCCAGGTCGGAGTCAAGGCCCCCGGTTACACCAAGGATTGGTACAGCGAACTGGTCTCTACGGGTCTCATCGCACGGCCCGATACTCTCCCCGTGTTCAGCCCCGGGACGAGCGACGGCCAGACAGAGTCGGGCGTTAAGCGGTGACGGGCTCGACGTACAAGCGGTGCCTCTGCCGCGACGAGGACGGCAAGGAAGTCGGTCAGTCCTGCCCGAAGCTCCGACGCACCGACGGCACATGGAACCCGCGGCACGGTACCTGGTACTTCAAGTGGAAGCCCTGCGGGCGCACCGGGCACGCCAGAACGAGGCACGACTCGCCTGAGGTGATGCCTGGGAGGGGGTCGGGCATGTGTTCGCTCGGGAGAACGGGGCGCCGCTGCATCCGGCGACGCTGACCGAGGAGTTCGAGCGCGTGGCGTTCGCGGCCGGCCTGCCACCGACGCGGCTTCATGACCTTCGCCACAGGGCGGCAACGATCGCGCTTGCGGGCGGGGTCGACATGAAGACCGTTCAGGCGATGTTGTGGCACTCGTCGATCACGATCACGGCTGACACGTATTCGACCGTGCTGCCGGAGGTCGCGCACGAGGCCGCGGAAGCAGCCGCCCGCGTGGTCCCCCGGGCTGCTGTGGGGACCGGTTCCGGTCCGGCCGGTCCCCCAACGGTCCCCCAAGAGGCGGGGAACGACGAAGGGCGTTCTCTCCGAAGAGGGAACGCCCAGGTGAAGCGGTTGAAAAGTGGTAGGGCCCCAGGGGATCGAACCCTGAACCCGCGGATTAAAAGTCCGCTGCTCTGCCAGTTGAGCTAAGGCCCCACGACGCGGCCGGGCCATGGGCACCGGGCATCGCCGGGACAACTGTACCGCAGGGCCGCGGCGAGCGCGGAGTAGCGGTTTCGGCCCGTTTGGTCGCACCGCTGTGGAGCCGGTCCCGGCAGGACACGGCCCATCGGCAGAGCCGGTCGGTGCTTCCTGGGGCCCGCACACCCGGTGAGCGCCGGGGCCTGGGCGGCACCCCCTGCCCCTGGGGAGACCCCGCAGGGAAACGTGTCATTGTCTACGTTCGGCCCTCACGCTTCGTGGGCCGGTAGGGAAGTCGGCAGGACACGGGCGCGGCTCCGCTCCGGCGGAGTCGCGTGCTCCCCGGCGCGGGCGCCGCCGCGGAGCACACTCGTTGAGGCATACTGCATGGTCGGCCGAGGTCGGCAGTGTACGGGGAGGACCACCATGGGGCTTCGGGAACGGAAGAAGAAGGCGACCCGCCGCGCCCTCCAGGAGGCTGGCATACGCCTCACCCTGGAACGCGGCCTGGAGAACGTGACGGTCGAGGAGATCGCCGTTGAGGCGGACGTCTCGACGCGGACCTTCTTCAACTACTTCGCCACCAAGGAGGAAGCCCTCCTCGGTGATATCCCCGCGACCCCCGACGAGCAGGTGCGGCAGGAGTTCGTCGACGGCGGCCCCACCGGCGACTTCGTCGAGGACCTCATCACCGTGCTGATCACGTTCCTGGGCAGCACCGAGGACCTCGCCACCCAGCGGGCCGACATACTCCTGCGCAAGAAACTCACCGAACGCGAGCCCCAGCTCGTGCGCGGCATGCTCGCCCGTTTCCACAACGTGGAGCTGGAACTGGCCGGGGCCATCGCCGAGCGGACCGGCGCCGCAACCGAGGACGACCGCCCGCAGTTGCTCGCCGCGGCGAGCATGGCGGTGATGCGCCACACCATGAAGCGTCTGCACTACTCGGAGGCCGAGGAGCCGGCGGACGTCCGCGCCAGGATCCGTGAGGCGTTCCGCCACCTCGGCGAGACCTTCGCGCCACCTTCGGGCAAGGACTGACCACCCGGGAACCACTGCCCGTCCGAGGTCTGCCAGAAGACGAACGGAACCCTCTATGCCCACCACCGGTCCCACCCGGCTGCGCTGGATCCTCCTGGCCATCCTCCTGACGATGCTGCTGGCCTCGCTCGACCAGACCATCGTCGCCACCGCCCTGCCCACGATCGTCGGCGAACTCAACGGCCTGGAGCATTTGTCCTGGGTCGTCACCGCCTACATGCTCGCGGCCACGGTCGGCATGCCCGTCTACGGCAAGGCCGGGGACGTCTTCGGCCGCCGCCACGTGTACATCTTCGCGATCGCGGTGTTCCTGCTGGGGTCGGTCCTGTCCGGCCTGGCCCAGAACATGACCCAGCTCATCGTCTTCCGCGCCGTGCAGGGCGTCGGCGGCGGTGGCCTGATGATCAGCGCCCAGGCGATCATCGGCGACGTGGTCCCGCCTCGCGAGCGCGGCAAGTACATGGGGGTCATGGGTGCCGTGTTCGGTGTCTCCGCCATCACGGGGCCGCTGCTCGGCGGGTTCTTCACCGACCAGTTGGACTGGCGCTGGATCTTCTACATCAACCTGCCGCTGGGAGCGGTCGCGCTGGTCACGGCGCTGGCGGTGATCCACCTGCCCAAGCCCGCCGGCCCCCGGCCCCGGCTGGACTACGCGGGCACGGCACTGCTCGCCGCCGCGAGCGTCTGCCTGGTGCTGGTGACGAGCCTGGTCGGCCACACCTACGACTGGGGCAGCCCGCAGATCCTCGGGCTGGTCGGGGGCGCCGTCGTCGCGGGCCTGCTGTTCGTACTGGTGGAACGGCGTGCGACCGATCCCGTCGTCCCGCTGCGCCTCTTCCGGGACCGGGACTTCGTCCTGACGGCCCTGGTGGGTGTCACCGTCGGCATCGCCATGTTCTCGACGGTCGCCTACCTGCCCACGTTCCTCCAGATGGTCGGCGGGGCGTCCGCCACTGAGTCCGGCCTGCTCATGCTGCCCATGGTGGCCGGGATGCTCACCAGCACCATCACCACGGGGCGACTCATCTCCGCCACCGGCCGCTACAAGCACTGGCCGATCATCGGTACGGCCCTCATCACGGTGGGCCTGGTCCTGCTGTCCCGGATGACCGCCGACACCCCCTACGCCTACAACGGGACGGCGATGCTGGTCCTGGGCCTGGGTGTGGGCATGGTGATGCAGAACCTCGTGCTGATCGTGCAGAACACGGCGCCCCGCCGCGACCTGGGGGCCGCCACGTCGGCGAACAACTACTTCCGCCAGATCGGCGCGTCCTTCGGTATCGCCGTATTCGGATCGCTCTTCGTGTCCCGTCTGAACCAGCGGATGGAGGACGCGCCCGGCGGTGGGGTGGAGTTCGGGGGCGGGGAGGCGGGGATCAGCTCCATGACCCCGCAGATGCTCCAGGGACTGCCCGCGCCGCAGCGCGAGTTCATCGTCGACGCCTTCGCGGGCGCCCTGCCGCCGATCTTCCTGTACGCGGTCCCCGTCGCCCTGGCCGGCTTCGCGCTCTCCTGGTTCATCACGGAGAAGCCCCTGGCGACCAGCGTCCCCGACCACGAGCAGGACGTGGACTCCGCTCGCCCCGGCGAGCCCGGTGAACTCGGCGGCCCGGACGGCCCCGGCGGATGCGTGGACCGCAGGGGGTGAGAACCGTCACATCCTCACATTGCCGACTGCTGCGGGCGGGTGGGGTCGAGGGGCGTGGGGGTCGGCCGGTGGAGGGCGGTTATTGCCGGCGGGGGCACCGCCGGAGACGGGCAGCTCAGGCGTCCGAGTGCCGACGGATCATCGGCCCCCTGGGGGTTCGAGCCCGTGGGGCCACCTCGACGTGTCGACGTCGGACCGTGGGAGAGGACCCCGTCGGCCTGGGTGCCCGATGTGCCGGCGCAACCGACCCGCCTCTTCCGTGCGGTATGCGCCTGAATGCGCCGATTTGGGGTGCTAATCACAGGGGTGGGGGTTGAGGTGGCGCTCTCGGGGGAGAAGGTGCGGAGACGGTCGCGCATCCCTGCTTCGGAATGTGCCCCACGCCTCAGGAACGCCGTGGGTCTGCGTTCCGTCGAACCCTTCGGGGGGTGCCCGGACGCCTCCGATCGGCCCCTCCAGGGGGGTCGGGGGGATGTCAGGGAAGGGCCAGGGCTGTCCCCGATGGGAATCGTCGTGGGGAACGGGCATGGTGGAGACATGAACGAGAACTACCAGAGCAAGCGCTTCCGGCGCAGCGGGACCGACCGCTACCTCGCCGGCGTCTGCGGCGGCATCGCCGAGTTCCTCAAGGTCGACTCCACCCTCGTCCGACTGGTCCTCGTGGTCCTGACGTTCTTCGGGTTCAGCGGTGTCTTCGTCTACATCCTGGCCTGGCTGGTCATGCCGGCCGCGAACGAGCAGCGCTCCCTGCTGGAGCAGATCATCCGCAACTTCCAAGGAAAGCCGAGCGACAACTGATGTGGACCCTCAGAGCACACCCGGACTGGAAGCGTCGCGAACTTCGCACCCCCCGGGAGGAACGCGAGGCCGAGGAGGCCCGCGAACCCTCCGCGGAGTGCCGGGGCGAGCGCTAGGGACTCTCGGTCGCGTCCATCCGGGCGATGGTCTCGCCCGAAAGGCGTGACCAGGGGATCGCCAGGAGCCCGGCGAGACCCACCCCGAGCACCCCGGCCGTCACGATGACCACGCCGGTGCCGAAGAACTCGGCGAAGAAACCGGCGATCAGGATGCCGATGCCCTGTGCGGCCTGGAGCCCGGAGGCGACCAGTCCGAAGGCCAGCCCCCGGCCCTCCTTGGGCACGCACAGCACGAACGCGGCGTTGGCCACGAACTGGTAGGAGCCCGCGACGCCGCAGAGGGCGAGGGCGGTCACCATCAGCCACAGCGGTGGTTCGAACAGCCACAGCAGCAGCGGTACCGACGTGAGCACCGCCAGGGGGCCGAGCAGGCGCATACGGGTCGGCGGCGGGACCAGGCGGGTGAGGACGAACCCGCCGAGGAACGCGCCGATCGACGAGCCCGCCATGATGAACCCCGCGGCGGCGGCTCCCGCGCCGATCTCGGCGGCCATGGGGTTGGCCAGCCCGTAGGGGATCATGTAGAGCCCGGCCAGCCAGGCGAGCAGGGCCAGGGTGCGCAGACGCGGGTCGCCGAAGACGAGTTTGGCACCGTCCCGTGTCATGGCCAGGAACCCGGGCCGCTCCTCCTTCTCAGCGCGGGGTGAGGGGCGTGCGCGCACCCCGATCAGCACGACGGTCGCGGACAGCACGAAGAGGATCCCGGTCGACATCACGGTGATGTTGGGGCCGACGTGCGCGACGATCACCCCGCCCGCCACGAGTCCGGCGAGCATGCCCAGTTGCGAGGTCAGCTGGATGATGGCGGTACTCGCGACGTAGCGCTCGCCCTGGATGATCTCCGCCATCATGGCGGCGCGGGCCGCGGCGAACGGGATGGACGGAAGAACCGAGCAGAACAGCAGAAGCCAGATCGCCCAGATCGGCATGCCCGGAATACCGATGAGCACGATGACGGCGGCGCGGGAGAGATCGCAGGCGATCATCACCCTGCGCCTCGGGAAAAGGTCGGCGAGCCCCGCGATCAGGGGGCTGATGATCGGGGGCAGGAAGGTGAGGGCCAGGGTGACGCCGGCGGCGAGGGCTGATCCGGTCACCTGGAAGACGAGGATGCTGGTCGCGATGTTCAGCAGGTTGGTGCCGATCATCGAGAGTGCGTGGGCGAGCCAGACCGCGCGGAACTCACCGATCGCCATGACGTCGCGGTAGCTGCTACGCCAGTCGTCCTTGCCCGGTTCGCCGGATTTGGCGTTGTCGGGGGCGCTCGAAGACTCGTGGTCCCCGTTGTCAGACGTGTTGTCGAGGCGCGGTTCGGCCACCCGGCACTCCCTTACTGTTACAGGGTTGAAATCACGCTGTGTTGTGTCTCAATGACCAACCGTTCCGGAAGGCGGGCTTCCCCGCAAGCCACTTGGGCAAATTCGTGTCTGATTCGTTGCTGCGGGTAATGGATGGCGGGTGGATTCGGCAATGTGGAATCCGCCTCGCACACGGAATGTTTTCGCTGGTGACAATGTGTACACGCGCGATCCCCGTGGCGTCACGAGGTTCCGGGATCATGGGATCGGTTCCCGGATGTGTACGCAGAGCATTGAAAATGGAACCGCGTACCGAAAAATGAGGGCGTGATTCGGCGCCCCCGGCCGGGTTCAGCCCCACCCGAGTTCGGTCAGCCGCGCGTCGTCGATCCCGAAGTGGTGCGCGATCTCGTGCACCACGGTGACCAGGACTTCCGCCACCACCTGCTCGGGCGTCTCGCAGATCGCGCAGATGTTCCGACGGTAGATGGAGATCTGGTCGGGGAGGACACCGAAGTAGGAGTCGCCGCGCTCGGTCAGCGGGATGCCCTCGTACAGTCCGAGCAGGCCGTCCGGGGACTCGTCCTCCACGGTGATCACCACGTTGTCCATCAGCCGGGACAACTCGGACGGGATCTCGTCCAGGGCGTCGACGACCAGTTCCTCGAAGGCCCTGCGTGTCAGTTCAACCACGCCTGCCATTGTGCTGCCTCCCGGGGCGGTGCGGAAGCGCACCCCAAGCGACATAACACTCTGGAAAGGGAGGAAATATTGGGAACGGACCCTGTCGGCGGCATGATGGGGGGTGTGTTGTCTTGGGAAGCTATCCGCGGTCACAACCTTCGTGGGGCCTTCGCGCGGCTCCGCGTCTCCCTCGACCGGATGCGCGCCGGGCGCGCGTGGCGGTGGGGGTGTGTCGTCGTCGCCGGTCTGGTCGGGGGCTGGCTCGGCCTTGCCCTGGGCGGGCAGGTGGTCACCCCGATCGGCCCCGCCGACGTCACCCTGGGGCTGACGCCCCAGTGGCGGGGCGAGACGGTCGTCGACGTGGCCCCGCTGGGCCAACTCGCCTTCGACACGCACAGTGCGCCCCTCAAGCTGGAGGCGACGATCTCCGACATCCGGCTGTCGGCCGCCCAGGAGATGTTCGCCGACCCGGACGCCATCAACAGGATGGCCGCGGGCATCGGATCGGACCTGCGCGACGGCGTGGTCGCACTGCTGGTCCGCGCGGTCCTCGCGGCGACCCTGGGCGCCGCCCTGATGGGGTTCCTGCTCTTCAGGAGCGCCCGCCGGGCCGCGGGCAGCGCGGCGGTCTCCCTCGCCGTCCTGGTGGCCTCGGGCGCCGCAGCAGCGGGCACCTTCAACCCGAGCGCCATCGCCGAGCCCCGCTACACCGGCCTGATCGCGGGCGCCCCGCAGGTGGTGGGCAGCGCCGAGGAGGTGGTGGGCCGGTTCAGCCAGTACCAGGAGCAGCTCGCGGGCCTGGTCGGCAACGTCGCGATGCTCTACGAGGCCACCTCGACCCTCCCCGTGTACGAGGAGGACGAGTCGGTGATCCGTGTGCTGCACGTGTCCGACATCCAGCTCAACCCCGCCTCGTGGAGCATCATCCGCACCCTCCAGGAGCAGTACGGGGCGGACATGGTCGTGGACTCGGGGGACCTCACCGACCGGGGCAGCGCCACCGAGGACGTGTTCGCCGACGAGATCGGCAAGCTCGACGTGCCGTACGTGTGGGTGCGCGGCCGGCACGACTCCATGGGCACGCAGCGCGCGGTCGAGGCCCAGGAGAACGCGGTGGTCCTCGACGGCGGCATCGAGGAGGTGGGCGGGCTCACCTTCTACGGTTCGGGCGACCCCCGGTTCACACCCGACGCCACCCGCCTCAACCCCGACAGTGCCGGGGTGGCCGCCCAGGGCGAGGAGGAGGCCGGCGAGGTGATCGGCTCACGCGAGGGCGTGGACGTGGTCCTCATGCACACGCGCACGCAAGCGGAGGCGTTCGACGGAGTGGTGCCCCTCGTGCTGACGGGCGGGGACCACCTGAGGTCCACCGAGCTGACCGACCTCGGTACCCGGTTCCTCGTCCAGGGCTCCACCGGCGGCGCGGGTCTTCGTGGCCTTGATCACGGCCCGGACCGTCCGACCCCCTACCAGGCCTCGCTGTTGTACTTCGGCGCCGAGAGCGGGCGCCTCCAGGCGCGTGACGACATCGACCTGGGCGGCATCGGACTCACGTCGGCCCAGGTCGAGCGGCACATCGAAGCCGACCCGGACCGCCCGGTCGGCGACCCCCCGGAGGATGCGGAGTCGGAGGGCGACGAAGACGGCCGTACACCGTAGTGCACGTGTTCGCGCGAGCGTTCCCACAGGTGGCGGAGGTGGGCGACGGCGGCGGCAATCGCTTTGGTGTTGGTGGGAATCTCCCCTATGCTTGACCTGTCACACGGGCCCCCATCGTCTAGCGGCCCAGGACGCCGCCCTTTCAAGGCGGTAGCGCGGGTTCGAATCCCGTTGGGGGTACGACGCGGTTCGAGCACTGTCGGGCGTCTGGCAGAATAAGAACCGCAACAACGCGCCAGGTCGAGTACCGGGTGCGACAACAGAACAAGGTCCTGTGGAGCAGTTAGGAGTGCTCGCCACCCTGTCAAGGTGGAGGCCGCGGGTTCAAATCCCGTCAGGACCGCCGTCGCCGAGTGATCGGCGAGTGCGGCTAGGTAGCTCAGTTGGTACGAGCGTCCGCCTGAAAAGCGGAAGGTCGGCGGTTCGACCCCGCCCCTAGCCACCCAGCGTGAGCAGCATCAAAGCCCGGTAGCCCTTTGGCTCCGGGCTTTTTTGACAGCAACGTGACAGCAACCGGATCATCCGAGCGCGTCCCCGAGCTTCCCCAGTGCCCGCCGCTTGTCAGCGAGCGAGGCGTGCGCGTAGATCGTCATCGTGACGCCGATGTCGCTGTGCCCCACGATCTCCCGGACCACCTGCGGCGGCACCTCCAGGTTCAGCAGCAGCGTCACGCACGTGTGCCGCAGGTCGTGGAAGCGCATCCCCTCCAGGCCCGCCGCACGGCGCAGCGGCTGCCAGCTCCGGCGCAGGTTGTCCGGCTCCAGGGGCGTACCCCTGCGGGAGGGGAAGACCAGCCCGTGTTCCTCCCAGTCGGGGAAGGCGTCCGAGCGTTCCGAGAACTGGCGCCGGCGGTGGCCCCTGAGCGCCTCCGCGCAGATGCCGGGGAGCGGCACGGTCCGCGCCGAGTCCTCCGTCTTGGGCGGCACCAGGGAGAGCTTCCCGCCCACCCGTTGAAGCGTGTGGACCACCTCCAGGCGCCCCGCCTCCAGGTCCACGTCACACCAGCGAAGCCCGAGCAGTTCGCCCCGCCGCAGGCCCAGGCACAGCGCCAGGACGTACAGGGCATGGAACCGGTCGTGCTCCGACGCCTTGAGCAGACGCCGGGACTGGGCCACGTCCAGGCCCCGGTTCACCGCGTAGCGCGGCGGCGAGACCTTGACCAGGGACGCCACGTTGCGTGGGATCACCTCCTCCCGCATGGCCGTCTGGAGGGCGTTGCGCAGGACGGCGTGGATCGACTGCACCATGCGCGCCGACAGCCGGTGCCCACAGCATTGCGGCCGGGGGAGCGCGCAGCACCGGGGCCGTTCCCGGGCGGCGTCGGTGCCGTTGCGGCAGCACTGGCACAGTTGCCGAACGTTCGTGACGAAGGTGCGCACGTCCCGGGCGGTGAGCTTGGCCAGCCGCTTCTTCCCCAGGTGCGGGACGAGGTAGCGCCGGATGACGCTCTCGTACCCCTGCACGGTCTTGGGGCGGCGTTCGGCGCGCACGACGTGTTCGAGCCAGTAGTCCAGGTACTCGGCCACCGTCCAGTTCTCCGAGGCGACGGGGATGCCCCGGTCGGAGTCGGCCAGGAGCCTGTTCAGCTTGGCCCGCGCGTCCGCCTGGTCGCGGCCGTAGCCCTGCACGCGCTTGTGCGTGCCGTCCGTGGCCAGCACGTATCCGGCGAAGGCCCAGCGGCCGTCCTTGCGCTTCCAGACGCTCCCTTCGCCGTTGGCACGCCTGCGACCCCTGGGACGGCTGGTGTTGCCCTCAGGAGCGCTCACGCGACGTCCTCCAGGGCTTCCAGGCACTCGGGGAGCGCGGCGACGGGGACCAGGCGGCGGCGCCCGATCTTGACCGTGCGCAGCGTGCGGGAGCGGATGAGGTTGTAGACCATCCAGCGGCTCACACGCAGGCGTTCGGCTGCCTCTTCGACGGTCAGGAGGAGTTCGGTCATGGTCACGCTGCTTTCTTCCCGGGGGTTGCCGAAAGATCGTTCTGGCATGCGGCGGCGAGTTGGGCCCGGCGTCTGAGGGCTTCACCGACCGCCCGGAGCAGTCGCCGTTCCCGGGGTGCCACGTCGGGATCGGTGGGTCTGGCGAGTTCCCACTCGAAGGAGCCGGAGGCCAACGACAGGGGTGGGGGAGTCGGGTTGTCCTCGTCGCCCTGGTCCTCGTTGGCGGGGTCGATGCCCAGGGTGTCCAGGACCCAGGCAAGGCGATCCGCCTTGTGGTCGGCCAGGGTCTTGCCGGACCACTTGCGCGAGACCAGGACGCGGCGGCCCGCGTAGCCCAGGTGTTCGCGTCGGTGGGCTTTGGAGCGGCAGAACCCGGGGCGAAGACCGGCCTTGGGCTGGTCGGGTTGGATGCCGTACCGGAGCCAGTTGGCGCACCGTGGCGAGCAGGGCTCGTACCGCAGGGTTTCCATGAGCCGGTCCACGTGCTGTTCCTGCCGCACGGTCTCGGCCGCGTGGCAGTCCGCGATGTCCTTGGTCAGGTACTTGGCCAGGTAGCGCACGCACCGGGCGGCGTCCTCGGTCCCGGCAACGACCCCCTTGGCGTCCACCTGCTTGCCGAAGCGGACCACGTGGAAGGGTGCGGCGTCCGGGTCGTCATCGAGGGCGTCCAACGCCTCGTCCCACGTGGGCAGAACTTCCCCGGTAGTGGGGTCGAGGTAGGTTCCGGCGTCGGTGTCCCAGAGGGGGATGTGGTCGCCCTCGTAGCGGATCGTGTCTGCGGCCGGCCACCAGACCTGGTGGTAGGTCGCGGCGGCGATCTGGCGCAGTTCGGCCCGGGGCAGGGTGCCGCGGGTGGCCATGTGCAGGTGCGGGGCGAGGCGTCGTTGGGGTTCGACGGCGGCGAAGTACTGGACGTCGAATCCGGCGACCCTTCGCAGGTTCTGCACGAACCGGTCCACGAGCTTGGAGAAGTGCAGGGTGTCCCGGGCGGCCCGCCGGTAGTCGTACGTGGTCGGGTCGACGGGGGTTCCGTCCGAGCGGACCCGACCGTAGGAGTCGAGTGTGAGGGTGATGAACAGGGAGGGTCGGAACACCTTCCCGGAGTCGGGGTCGGTGAAGGCCCGCCCGACCGTCTTCCTCGTCATGGGTCGCTTGGGCAGGTCCGGGGCGTCTTGGCGGCGCTTGGTCGAGCGGACCCGGCGTGAGCCCGAGGAGGCCGGGGAGTCTGCGGAGCGGGTGACCGATCCGCGTAGTCCGGATGCGGTGATGTCCTCGTCCAGTCCCGCTATCGCCGCGTCCAGGGCTGCGAGCTGTTCAGGGTTGGCCGCCCCCGTGGCCGCGAGTTGGTCCCGTTCGGCGGTGACCATGGCCCGCTGTTCCACCCAGGTCCGTTGCTGTTCGGTGGGCGGGTCGGTTTCCACGACGGGTTCGGCGGCCAGGTGCCAGCCCTCTTCGCACTGGGTCCGGCGCAGCGACCTCTTGCGTTTGGCGCAGGCGGGGCAGCGGGATTCCAGGGTGGACCCGCATGGAACGTCGATGATCTCGGTTGTGCCGGTGGTGATGTCGGTGCGTCGGAGGGAGACGGGTCGGATGCATACGCCGTGGTCGGCGGCGACCTGTTCGGCCACCTCACGGGCCAGGGGTTGCGCGAGCCGTTCGGCCCTCGTTGACTTACCGGTAGGCGTCGGCATCAGCCCACCCCCACAACCACAGAGCGGGAGTCCCCGACCGCATGCAACCCAAGCGTCCGAAAGTTCGGTTCCTGCTTCTTGGCATCGGCCTGATCATGTGGGGGATCGCCGGGGGTGTGTTCGACTTCCTGGTCCCTGTCACCGTTTTCACGGCGCTCTTCCACGGACTGCTGATTCTGGGAGGCGCCATCGTCGTTTACCGGTTTGATCGCGCTCAGCACCGCTCCCATCAGGCCACCTCTCCCACCGAGGAGGAGTCCGCCCCATAGCCATTGACCATGGCGGTGATGTCTGCGTCCGAGACGTAGGCTGCGCGGACACGGACCGGGGCGGGAGAGGTCTCCATCCGGACGTAGGCGACGCCGGGAAGGGTGGGGTCGATCAGGTGAGCGTTGCCGCCCCGGTCCCGCGCACCCTCCCCCAAGATCATGTCCACCTGCGAAGCCTCGTCCAGCCGCAGCGCGACCTTGTCGGGGAAGAGGTTGCGCAGGTTCATGACCTCCTTGCGCGGGTCCTGCAACGCGGCCAGCACCCCGAAGCCGACCGAACGCCCCTGTGAGGTCAGGGTGGCAATGGCGTTCTCCGCGCGCTTTCGAACGTCGCGGTCCGGATGGTAGGCGGTCAGAAACGCCACCTCGTCAATGACCACCAGGACGAAGGGGTCCTTCCTACTCGGCGCGTGGGAACGCCGCTTGCCCGAGTAGCGCCGAGCCCGTTCCTGCATGTCGGCTACCGCCAGCTCCAGCACCGCCACCGCTGATTCGCCGTCATCGGCGTACTGGGCGAACAGGTCCCGGCCGTAGGACAGCTCCATGCGCTTGGGGTCCAGCGCCCACACCTGCGCCGTGCGGTCAGCGATGGCGGGGAGCATCGCACGCACCGCTGACCAGATCACCGAGCCCTTCCCGGAGCCGGTCACTCCGGCCGCGAGCACGTGGGTTCCGTGCAGGCGCAGCAGCCAGGGTGAGCCGTCCTCGCACTGGCCGATGGGCAACGCGGTCAGGTCCACCACGTCAGGGACGGGAAGGGCTTCCAGGGGTTCGTCCAGGGTGTCGTGTCGGGGGAACTCCAGCGTGATCCTGCGCGGCCCGTCCACCACCACCCGGCAGGACGGAGCCTGGAAGCCGTGCGCCAGTTCGGCCACCCTGGTCTCGAAGTCCGCCGGAGATGTGCCAGCCACCAGGGTGACGCGGACGCGGTCGGCCCACTCCGAGCAGACCACGCGCCGGATACGGGGCAGGTAGCGGCGTTCCTGGTAGGACTCGGCCAGCCCGGAGATGACCAGGACCGGTTGCCAGTGACGCCGGTACACGAACACGTGCCGCCACCAGGCCAGCAGACGCAGCGTGACCCAGGTCCGGTAGGAGTCCGGCCAAGCGCGCCACCACACCAGGGACACGGCCGAGGCCAGACTCCACAGGGTGGCCAAGCCGGGCCAGTCGAACCACCACCAGGCCCCCGCAGAGACGGCCAGGCAGGCGACCATGACGGGGAACCGGAACGGCAGCGTGACCAGGAACCGGACCAGCCGCCAGATCCAGGAGCCCAGGACGACGATCCCGGGGGTTTCCACGATCGGGGTCGTCCACCGCACCCCGTGGGCGGGCGTGGGCAGGGTCGGAGAGGACTGGGCGGAACCCACCTTGGACTGAGCCATCACCGACCACCACCGTTCTGGTCCTCGATGCGAGCCAGGAGCCGGTCACGGTCGGAGCGAGCACGGGAGGCGAATGCCTCGGCGGTGGGGTTCTCGTCCCGATGGGCCAGGGTCGCGAACACGCGCGCCTTGAAGTCGAAGAAGTTCGCGCGTTCGGCGTCGGTGGCGGGCGGGGGGTTGGTGGCGTCCAGGAGCAGGCGGACCAGTTCCGGGCCGCTCAGCCCGGACAGGTCCCTCGGGTAGTCAGACATACTGAAGACACCTCTTCTGAGATTTCGCAGTCCAGCGGGGGTTGTAGGGGCGGCTAGGTGTTGGAGCACCAGGCCGCCCCGCTTTCATGTGGTGAGACTCAGGCAGCTTCCTTGGCCGGAGCCCGACGAGCACCCGCACCACCGGGAGCCTTCACACCGCGCGCCCGCAGCGAGTACGCCACCCGGGGACGACGCCCGTTGTCATCGACGTAGGGCATGACCGCCATGGACTCGAACTCGATCGGGCGAAACGGCAGCCCCTGGACCTCGTCCGGCAGGGTCGGGCACACCTGGGCGGCGACCTTGACCTTCACGCTCTTGGCCTTGCCGCGCGCTTCGGGGTCGGCGTCGATCACGTC